>DAISWT010000401.1:0-2638 GCA_036826235.1 Acidobacteriota bacterium
CCGCTGCGTCTGCGCCTTTCGGGGGGGACGTGGACCGACCTGGCGCGGCGCGCCTTCGAGGCCGAGCGCGAGATGCTGCCGTACAGACGTTTCCCGATGTCCGAGCTGCAGCGCATGACCGGGGGTCGGTTTCTCTCCGATACGGCCTTCAACTATACGAACTTCCACGTCTACCGCAGGCTGGAGCGCAAGGGAGGGCTCGATCTGTGGGGCGGCTACGGATTCGAGCAGACCTACTTCGCCCTGACCGCCCAGTTCAACCTGGACGAGTTCACCTCCCAGATCTACCTCGCCCTCGACTACCGCTCCCATGAGCTGGCACGCACGGAGGTGGAGGAGATCGCGGCGCAGTACGCCCGTGTGCTGGCGTCGATGGCGGGGGACCCCGAGGGCCGGCCTGATCGGTTCAGCGCGCTGACGGGGCCCGAGCGCCGGCGGGTCCTGGTCGACTGGAACGACACGCGCCGGGTCTACCCGCTCGATCGTTGCGTGCACGACCTGTTCGAGGCCCAAGTCGAGCGCACCCCGGGGGCCGTCGCCATCATGGACGGAGCCAGGGTCCTGACTTACCGGGATCTCAGCCGGAGATCCAGCCAGGTGGCGCGCCGGCTCATGGCGCTCGGCACCGGGCCCGAGGGGCTGGTGGCTGTGTGCCTGCGACGATCGTTCGACCTCGTCACGGCGCTTCTCGGCGTCCTCAAGGCCGGCGCGGCGTACCTCCCTCTCGACCCGGCCTATCCCGGGGAGCGCCTGGCGTTCATGCTCGAGGACGCGCGGGCGCACGCGTTGGTCACCGAGGAGAGCCTGCTCGGGGCCTTTCCACCACACCGGGCGCGCGTCCTCTGCCTGGACCGCGACCGCGACTCGCTCGACCTCGAAGCGTCCGACTCCCCGCGCACCGCGGTCCTGCCGGGGAATCTCGCGTACGTCATCTACACCTCAGGCTCGACCGGGCGGCCGAAGGGGGCGGCCATCGAGCACGGGAGCACCGTGGCGCTCCTTCACTGGGCGCGCGAGGCGTTCGGGGACCGTGACCTTGCGGGCGTTCTCGCCAGCAGCTCGATCTGCTTCGACTCGTCGGTCCTGGAGATCTTCGCGCCGCTGTCGTGGGGCGGCACCGTCATCCTCGCCGAGAACGCTCTGGAGCTCCCGACGCTCATGGCGCGCGAACAGGTCCGCCTCGTCAACACGGTGCCGTCGGCGATCGCCGAGCTGGCGAGGGCCGGCGGGATACCCGCCTCGGTCAGGACCGTCAGCCTGGCCGGCGAGGCGCTCCAGAACCCCCTGGTCCAGAGGATCTACGAGCAGAAGACGATCGAAAGAGTGATCAACCTGTACGGTCTGTCGGAGGCGACGGTGTACACCACGATCGCGCGGCCCGTGCGGGGCGCGACCGACGCGACGCCGATCGGCCGGCCGGTCTCCAACACCCGTGTCTATCTCCTCGACGGGAATCTGGATCCCGTGTCCCCCGGCGTGCCGGGGGAGATCTGCATCGGCGGAATCGGCCCCGGGCGCGGCTATCTGAACCGGCCCGACCTCACGGCGGAGCGCTTCATCCCGGACCCATTCGGAGACCTTCCCGGGGCCCGGCTGTACCGCACCGGCGACCTGGGACGCTTCCGGCCCGACGGGACGATCGATTTCCTCGGGCGCATCGATCAGCAGGTCAAGATCCGCGGCTTCCGGATCGAGCCCGGGGAGATCGAATCGGTGCTGGCCTCCCATCCGGCGATCGGCGAGACCGTCGTCCAGGTGCGGGAGGAGAGGGACGGCGACCGGCGACTGGTGGCGTACGTCGTCCCGAGGTCGGGGCCGGCCCCTCTGTCGTTGCGCGAGCTGCGGCGTTACCTGGCGGCGCGGCTCCCGGAGCACATGGTGCCGCCGGCGTTCGTCGTCCTCGCGGCACTGCCGCGGACGCCGAACGGCAAGCTCGACCGCAGGGCGCTGCCGGCGCCGGGTCCGTCGAAGCTGGCGGCGGACGTGGCGCATGTCGCTCCGGTCACGCCCGAGGAGAAGAAGCTGGCGCGTCTGTGGGGACACGTCCTGAAAACCGATCGGGTCGGCCTCAACGACAACTTCTTCGAGGCGGGCGGCCACTCGCTCCTGGCGACGCAGCTCATGTCGCGCCTCCGTGAGGCGTTCAAGATCGACCTGTCCCTGCGCGCCCTGTTCGACGCGCCGACGGTGGCGGGGCTCCTCCGGGCGATCGACAGCGCCCGCGCCGTGAGCGGGGAGCACGCGGTTCAGGAGCTCCGGACCACGCCGCGGGGCGGCGACCTGCCGCTGTCGTTCGCGCAGCAGCGTCTGTGGTTCCTCGATCGTCTGGAGCCCGGCTGTGCCTTCTACAACATTCCCGCCGCGTTGCGTCTTGTGGGCGCGCTCGATGCGGAGGCGCTGCGGCGGAGCCTCTCGGAAATCGTCCGGCGCCACGAGGCGCTGCGCACGACGTTCAAGGAACGCCTGGGCGAGCCGGTGCAGGACATCGCCGCCGCGACGGACCTCGTTCTTCCGGTCGTTGATCTGGGCCATGTTCCGGCCGGTGGGCGCGAAGCCGAGGTCCTGAGGCTGGCGCTGGACGAAGCGCGCGCCCCCTTCGATCTTGCGAACGGACCCCTCCTGCGCGCCGGCCTGGTGC
>DAISWT010000402.1:0-2635 GCA_036826235.1 Acidobacteriota bacterium
CGGGTGCTGCGGCCAGGCGGCCTGTTCGCGTTCAACACCTCCTTCTATGCCGGGACGTTCCTGCCCGGGACGGAGCGCTTCTACGAGGAGTGGGTCAAGGAGGCGGTCAAGTTCATCCTTCGTCGGGATGCGGAGGATCGCCGGCAGGGGCGCCCGAGCATCACCCGGACGCGCGGCCGAGGCGAGGCACCGTTCTCGCGCCACTGGCCGTCGCCGGCCGAGCACGAAGGCACGCTGGAGATCCACGCGTTCGAGATCCGGAGCGTCCGTCAGAGGACGGCGCTCATGACCCGGAGCTCGTTCGAGGCGATCGGCGCCTACGACGGGTGCGCCGCGGCGCTGTTGAGCGGCTTCCCGGTCGCCCTCGCCGCCGAGGCCCTGGCCCGCTCGGTCGCGCCGGTGCTGCAGACGTGCGGCCGGGAGACCGTGCCGCGGCAGTGGCTCGAGATGACGGCGATCAAGAACGGCCGGGAGACCGGGACCGGAGACATCGATGCAGCGCTCTGAGACGACGGCCGAGCGACCGTTCGCGGACAGGGTGGCGATCGTCACCGGCGGCAGCGGCGGCATCGGCCGTGCCGTCTGCGTCGCCCTGGCGCGCGCCGGCGCGAGCGTCGTCGCGGTCGGGCGATCCGCCGCCCGCCTGGACGAAACGCTCGAACAGGCGCGGCGCGCCGGCGGGGGCGGCTTCCTGTCCCTCGTCCTCGACGTCGGCCGGGAGGAGGACATGACCCGCATGGCGGAGCGCGTCTTGGAGCGCTTCGGGCGCATCGACATCCTGGTGGCGTCGGCCGGCATCCTGCGCAACGGCAGCGGCCCCAAGACGGCGATGGAGCTGACGCTGGACGACTGGCACGCCATCATCCGGACCAACCTGAGAGGGACGTTCCTGTCGAACCGCGCCGTCCTGCCCTCGATGCTGCACCGCAAGAGCGGCGACATCGTCAATATCTCTTCGACCTCGGGGCTCCGGGGGTTCGCCTACGACGCCGCCTACTGCGCCTCGAAGTTCGGAATTCTCGGCCTGAGCGAGGCGCTGGCGGAGGAGGTGCGGCGCTCCGGGATCCGCGTGCAGTCGATCTGTCCGGGGCCGGCGGCGACCGCGATGTGGGAGCAGAACCTGCCCGTCCCTCCGCCCGAGCAGACCATGCCGGTCGAGCGGGTGGTGGATCTGCTGATGTACATCCTGACGCTTCCGCGGGACACGCTCCTGCACAACCCGGTGATCGTGCCGCTGCGGAGCCATCGCCGCCCCGCCTTCCGTGCTCCCGGTCCCGGAGTCGCGGTCGGGCGCGGGGAGGAGCCGGTCGCATGAGCTCGGGGTTCGTGGGCCGTCTCAAGGGACAGGCGGCGATCATCACCGGCGGCGCCGGCGGCATCGGGCGCGCCGTCGCGGCCCGTCTGGTCCGGGAAGGCGCGGCGGTGGCCGTCGCCGACCTGAGTCCCGAGCGGTCGCGCCAGACCGCCGAGGCTCTCGCCACCGAGCACCCGCAGGTCCCGGTCATCGGCCTGGCGGTGGACGTCCGGCGCGAGGACCAAGTCGAGGCGATGCGAGACCGCGTCCTGGAGAGCTTCGGCCGCATCGACATCCTGGTGACCAGCGCCGGGATCCTGCGCGGCGTCCCCGGCAAGCCGCAGACCCTCGCCGACACCTCCGCCGAAGCGTGGGACGCGGTCATCGAGACCAACCTGACGGGGATGTTCCTGGCCAACCGCGCCGTCCTGCCCGTCATGCAGAAGCAGCGCCGCGGCAACATCATCAACCTGTCGTCCACCTCCGGGCGGCGCGGCATCGCCTTCGACTCGGCCTATTGTGCCTCGAAGTTCGGCGTCATCGGGCTCAGCGAGTGCCTGGCGGAGGAGGTCCGGCCGTACGGCATCCGCGTTCAGGCCGTGCTTCCCGAGATCGTCGACACGCCGATCCTGGCGCAGAACGGCCCGATCTTCCGGCCTCCGGACATGCTGTCGGCGGAGCGCGTCGCCGACTTCGTCGCGTACCTTCTGGCCCTGCCGGACGACACCTGGCTACTCAACCCCGTCATCGCGCCGTCCCGCGCGAGGCGCTGAACGAACCCCGTGGAGTGACGCATGAGACTTCGGCAACTCCTCATCGGCCCGCTCGCGGCATGTGCGCTCCTGCCGTCCGCCCTCCACGCCGACACCAGGCCCGCCGCCCCCCCCGACAAGCGGGAGGCCAAGACCGACTGCACCGCCCTCAAGCCGGGGGACCTCAACCGGACCCTCCTGGTGGCCGGCAAGAGCCGCGAGTACCGGCTGCACGTGCCACCGGCCGGGGCGGGCGCGCCGCGGCCGCTGGTGATCGTCCTGCACGGCGGGGCCGGCTCGGGGCCGAACGTCCAGGGTTTCTCCCAGATGGACCCGGTCAGCGACGCCAAGGGGTTCATCGTCGCCTACCCGTCCGGGCCCCGCGGCCTCGTCGGAGGGACCTGGAACGCCGTGGACTGCTGCGGGCTGGCGATGGAGAAGGGGTCGAACGACCTGGAGTTCATCTCCGCCCTCATCGATGAGGCGGTGAAGACGGGATGCGTCGACCCGAAACGGGTCTACGCCACCGGCATCTCGAACGGCGGCATGTTCGCCTACCACCTCGCCTGCGACCTGTCGGACAAGATCG
>DAISWT010000403.1:0-2629 GCA_036826235.1 Acidobacteriota bacterium
CGATCCTGTCGATCGCCGCCTGCCGGGCGCTCGGCGGGCGCGTGGCCGACGTCCTTCCCGCTGCGGCCGCCATCGAGATGATCCACACCTACTCGCTCATCCACGACGACCTTCCGGCGATGGACAACGACGACCTGCGCCGCGGCCGCGCCACCAGCCATCGTGTGTTCGGGGAGGCGATGGCGATCCTGGCGGGCGATGCGCTTCTCACGCATGCGTTCGAGATCGCGGCGTCGTATCCGGCCCACCAGAAGCTGGCGGCGCGCAAGGTCCGGGCCATCCGTCTCCTGGCGCGGGCGGCGGGAGTCAACGGTATGATCGGCGGGCAGGTCCTGGATCTGGAGGCGGAGGGGCGTCCCTACTCGTACGGCACGCTGCTCCGGATCCACCGGGGGAAGACCGGCGCCCTGATCAGCGCCGCCGTGCAGATCGGAGGGATCATGGCCGGAGGGAGCCACGCGGATGTCCGGTCGCTGCGCGCCTTCGGCGACAGCGTCGGCCTGGCGTTCCAGATCATCGACGATATCCTGGATCGAGAGGGGACCACGCACCGACTCGGCAAGACCATCGGCAAGGACGCGCGCGCCCGCAAGGCCACCTTCCCCGCCCTTCTCGGCATCGACGAGTCCCGGCGCCGCGCCCGCGAGGCCGCGCGACGCGCCACCCGCTCCATCTCCGATCTCGGGACCCGCGGCCGCCCGCTCGGCGAGCTGGCGCACTTCATCATCGAGCGGGTGAGCTGACCCCCGTGGACGGATCCGGGAGCGGCGCGCGGCCGGCCGACAGGGCCCGCGGAGGCCGGGAGACGCGCGCGCCCGGACGCGTGACCCGGGTCCCCCGGCAGCGGCTCGACCGGCTGCTTGTCGATCGCGGCCTCGCCCCGAGCCGCGAGCGCGCCCAGGCCCTCATTCTGGCCGGCGTCGTGCGCGTGGACGGCCGCCCCTCCGGGAAGCCGGGAACCCTCGTGGCGGCGGACGCGGTGCTGCGCCGGATCGGAGCCGACCATCCTTTCGTGGGGCGCGGTGGCGTCAAGCTCGAAGGGGCGATCGCGACCTGCCGGATCGAGGTGGCGGGCCGCGTCGCCGTCGACATCGGCGCGTCCACCGGCGGGTTCACCGATTGTCTTCTCCAGAGGGGCGCGCTCAGGGTGTACGCGCTCGACGTGGGCCGCGGCCTGCTGGACTGGTCCCTGCGCACCGACGCGCGCGTGGTGGCTCTCGAGGGTCTCAACGCGCGCCACCTCGTGCCGGGCGACCTGCCCGAGCCGGTCGACCTGGCGGTGATCGACGTGAGCTTCATCTCGCTGCGGCTCATCCTGCCTCCGCTGCCGCCGCTTCTGGCGCCGGGCGCCGACGTGCTGGCCCTCGTCAAGCCGCAATTCGAGGTCGGACGGGGCGAGGTCGGACGGGGCGGGATCGTGCGCTCGCCCGAGAAGCATCTGAACGCCCTGCGTGCCGTCGCGGCCGCTGCCGGGACCGCCGGCTTCCGGATCCGGGGGGCCTGCGCCTCGCTCCTCCCCGGTGCCGAAGGGAACCGCGAGTTCTTCCTCCATCTGGCGTGCCCGCCGGCGGAGACCATCGCAGGCGCGGCGCTGGAGGGCCTTCTGGGAGGGATCGTCCATGAGCGCTGACGCGGCGCCACGGACGATCGCCAGCGTCACCATCGTCGCCAAGCGCCGGGCGGCCGAGGCGCGGCTGGCGGCCCGACGCTGCTCCCTCTTGCTCGAGCGACGCGGCGTGAGCGTCACCTTCGATCCCGAGACCGCCCGCGCGCTCGGCCGCCGCAGGAGCTCACGCGTTCTCGGCGGCCGCGCCGCGCCACCCGACCTGTACGTGGTGATCGGCGGCGACGGCACGCTCCTGATGGTGGCCCGCTCCATCGCGGCGCAGCCCCGGCCGATCCTGGGGGTCAATCTCGGCGGGCTCGGCTTCCTGACCGAGACTGGTCCGGACGAGATGGAGGAGATGCTCGAGGAGATCCTGACGGGTCGGTGGGACCTGGACCGCCGCAGCGGGCTCGAGGTGACCGTGGTGCGCGCGGGCCGGACGATCATGCGTCAAATGACGCTCAACGATGCGGTGATCAACAAGAGCGCCCTGGCGCGCATCATCGAGATCGGTCTGTCGATCGACCGCGAGCAGGTCACCAACTACAAGTCGGACGGATTGATCATCTCGACGCCCACCGGCTCGACCGCCTACTCCCTGTCGGCGGGCGGCCCGATCGTCCATCCGAACCTGAAGGCGTTCCTGATCACGCCGATCTGCCCGCACACCCTGAGCATGCGACCGCTCGTCGTTCCCGACGATTCGCTTGCCGAGCTGACGCTGCGCACCGGGGACTCCGAGGTCTACCTGACGCTCGACGGCCAGGTGGGTCATCCTCTGAAGACCAAGGACCGCGTCCGCGTGCGGCGCAGCCGCCAGCCGATCCTGATGATCCGATCACGCCGCACGTCGTACTTCGAGGTGCTGCGGCACAAGCTGCACTGGGGAGAGCGCTGAGGCGGGACGCCGGATCCCCCGGTCAGCGCTTCTTCCGGGAGGGTGTGGCGGACGGCGTCGGGGCGGCGCCGCTCATCACCACGTTCGGTCCGTAGCGCGCGATCATCGCCGCGTCGATCTCCTTG
>DAISWT010000404.1:0-2566 GCA_036826235.1 Acidobacteriota bacterium
GATCGAGGGGAACACCGTGTGCCCCTTCGGCGAGGCGATCGCCTGGCCGGTCGACTCGTACGTCAAGACCTTCCGCGAGGAATTCGAGGAGCACGCGCGGCGCGGGGCCTGCCCCATGGGTCCCGGCGCCCCGCGCTGAAACGCGATGGCCGAGACCCGGTCGTTCGAGGAGGAGTACAGCCCGCCCCCGCACCAGCCGAACCTGCCGAAGCCGCCCGCCGCGGCCGCGCCCGCCATGCCGCTGGGCGGGCCGGACGAGGTGGCGCTGGTGATCGACGACCGGCCGGTCGTGGCGAAGAAGGGGACGACCGTTCTGCAGGCGGCCGAGGGGGCGGGTCTCCTGGTCCCGCATTACTGCTACCATCCCGGTCTCAGCGTCGCCGGCAACTGCCGCATGTGTCTGGTCGAGATCGAGAAGATGCCCAAGCTGCAGATCGGCTGCGCCACGGTCGTCGCGCCCGGCATGGTGGTGCGCACGGGCAACGAGCGCGTCCGGAGCGTGCGCGCCGGCATCCAGGAGTTCCTGCTGATCAACCATCCGCTGGACTGCCCGATCTGCGACCAGGCCGGCGAGTGCCGTCTGCAGTCGTACGAGAGGGACTACGGCAGGGGCGCCAGCCGCTTCGTGGAGGAGAAGGTCCACTTCCCGAAGCGCTACGACATCGGCCGGAGCGTGGTGTTCGACGCCGAGCGCTGCATCAAGTGCACGCGCTGCATCCGCTTCTGCGACGAGGTGAGCAGGAGCCGCGAGCTGGCGCTGTTCCAGCGCGGCGACCACGCGATCATCGGCGCCTTCCCGGGGAAGCCCCTGGACAACCCTTACTCCGGCTGCACCGCCGACGTCTGTCCGGTGGGCGCCCTGACGTGGAAGCCGTTCCGCTTCAAGGCGCGCGTCTGGTTCCTCAAGAACGTGCCGACGGTGTGTGCCGGCTGCGCGCGCGGTTGCAACGTCTTCCTGGCCGCCTTCCGCAACCGGCTGCACCGGATGACGCCGCGCGTCAACCTGGACGTCAACACCTACTGGATGTGCGACGCGGGCCGCCAGTCCTACACGGCGCTCTACGAGCGGCCCCGCTTGGAGCGGCCGATCGTGCGCTCCGCACCGGGGGAGGCGGCCGCCGACGGAGACGCCCCGGCGACCAGGCCGGAGGCGGCATGGGACGCGGCGTTCGATCGGGCGGCCGGCCTTGTGCGCGGCGTCGCCAAGGGCCACGGCGCGGGCGCCGTGGCGGCGATCGTCTCCGCGCGCCTGTCGGTCGAGGATCTG
This sequence comes from Acidobacteriota bacterium, assembly GCA_036826235.1. Taxonomy (GTDB): domain Bacteria; phylum Acidobacteriota; class Polarisedimenticolia; order Gp22-AA2; family Gp22-AA2; genus Gp22-AA3. Next base: position 1,268 of record DAISWT010000404.1, read on the forward strand.
TACCTGGCCCGGCGGGTGCTCGGTGAGCTCGCCGGCATACCGCGGCTGGCGGTCCCGCCGCACGAGGCGGGCGAGGACGATCATCTCCTGATCCGGAGGGACAAGACGCCGAACGCGCGCGGCGCGCAGCTGCTCGGGATCGGCGCGCCGTCGGCCGGCCGCGTCAAGGAGATCCTGGAGGACATCGCTGGCGGCCGGGTGCGCGGTCTGGTCGTGGTCGGGGAGGATCTCCTGGACATCCCGGGGGTCTCTCCGGCCCTCCTCGACCGCCTCGATGCCCTGGTCGTGATCGATTGGTGGAACAGCCCGACGGTCGACCGCGCGCACGTGGCGTTCCCGTCCTGCGGCTACGGCGAGTTCGAAGGGACGATGGTGAATTTCCAGGGGCGCGTCCAGAGGCTGCGCGCCGGCACGAAGCCGGCCGGCGAGGCCGATCCGGTCTGGCGCATCCTGCGCGACCTGGGGCGGCGCTTCGATCTGACGAACGAGTACGCCACGGCTTCGACGATCTTCGACGAAGTGGCCGCGAAGGTCCCCGCGTTCGCGGGGCTCTCCTACCGGGCGCTCGGTGAGACCGGCGCGCCCACCGGCGGCGCCGCGGAGCCGGCCGGCACGGTCTCCCCGGCGGGGTCCTGAGATGGACACGGCGATCGGGAGGGTCCTCCTCGAGTCGACCGTCAAGATCGGGCTGTTTTTCTTCGTGATGCTGACGGTCGTCGCCTACATGACCTGGGTCGAGCGCCGCGTCTCCGCCTGGATCCAGGACCGTCTCGGCCCCAACCGCGTCGGACCCCTGGGCCTCCTGCAGCCGCTCGCCGACGGCATCAAGTTCCTGTTCAAGGAGGAGGTCACGCCGCCGCACGTCTACCTGCCGGTCTACCTGCTGGCGCCGATGCTGATCTTCGTCCCCGCCCTGGTGACCTTCTCGGTCGTGCCGATCGGTCCCTCGCTGAATCTGCTCGGGCACCGGATCGCGCTGCAGATCGCCGACGTCGACAACGGCGTCCTGATCGTGCTGGCGTTCTCCTCGATGGGGGTCTACGGGGTGGCGCTCGCCGGCTGGTCCTCCAACAACAAGTACTCGCTGATGGGGGGGCTGCGATCCTCGGCGCAGCTCATCTCATACGAGCTGGCAATGGGGATCGCCATCGTCGGCGTGCTGATGGCGACCGGGTCGCTGCGCCTGAGCGACGTCGTCGAGCACCAGATCCAGAACGGCTGGAACGTGCTGTACCAGCTCCCGGGGTTCCTGGTCTTCCTGACGGCGGCCTTCGCCGAGACCAACCGCATGCCGTTCGA
>DAISWT010000405.1:0-2552 GCA_036826235.1 Acidobacteriota bacterium
CCGGATCTGGAAGCCGGCCCGGTTCTCGAAGGGTTCAGCCGCCCTCCCCTGCGGGTGTATCGCGTTCTCTCCGCGGTGCCGCGGCTGCGGCTGGTCCGCGTCGCGCGGTCCCTTCCGGCGGACCGGGGACTGGCGGACATCCTTTCGGACCCCGGGTATGATCCCAGGAGCGCGGTGCTGATCGAGGATCCGCCGGCCGGCGACCAGGCGCCGCACGAGGACGGCACGACCGGCGCGGCTGGGGAGGACCAGGCGACGATGCGCGCAGAAACACCGGAGCGGGTCAGCATCGGCGTCCAGGCCGCCAGGCCGGCCTACCTGGTTCTGGCCGACGCCTTCGCACCGGGCTGGCGGGCGCTGGTGGACGGGCGCCCATCACCCGTTCTCAGGGCGGACGGCCTGTTCCGTGCGGTCCAGGTGCCGGCCGGACGGCACGACGTAGACCTGTTCTATCGACCTGCCGGCGTCGTGAAGGGCGCGGCTATGAGCCTCGCGGGCGTGGTCATCGCCTGTGCGACGGGTCTCGTCCTGATGAAACGCGGGCGATGAACACGTCCGCGGGGGATCGGCTGCTGCTGTTCGTCCTGCTCGCGCTGGTCGCCGTTGCGGCATCCGCGAGCCCCATCCGCAGCTACGACTACTGGTGGCACCTGAAGACCGGAGAGATCATCCTGCAGGATCGCCTGATCCCGCGCGCCGATCCGTTCTCGTTCACCGCCCCGGGCGTCCCCTGGGTCGATCACGAGTGGCTGTTCCAGGTCCTGGTCTACCTCGGCCACACGACGCTGGGACCCGGTGCGCTCGTCGGCATGAAGATCGTCCTGGTTGTGCTCCTGGCGTTCCTGATGGCTGCGCGCTTGGGGCGCGAGCGGATCGCGGTGCCCGGGACCGCGATCCTCCTGGCGGCGGCGCTCGTGGGCGCGTCGTTCCGGCTCGACGTCCGGCCGGAGCTGGCGACGATCCTGCTCCTGCCTCTGGTCGTCCACCTGGTGCTACGCGCGCGCGACGGGGGACGGCAGCGCCCCCTCGTCGCCGTGCCTCTGCTCGTCGCGCTCGGTGCAAACCTGCATCCCGGCGCGATCCTCGCTCCGGCGATCCTGCTGCTCGGCGCGGCCGCCACCTTCATCGACGAAAGGCTCGGGCTCCTCCGGGGAGACCCGGGAGTGGCGGCGGCCGGCGCGCGCTTCGCCCCGCGGCTCGCCGCCACCGCGGCGACCGCGGCGCTCGCCTGCGGCGCCAATCCGTACGGCTTCAGGATCTACGTCGTGCCGTTCCAGGTGTCCCGGATCCTGGCCACGCTCCCCTCGCCCAACCTCGAATGGGCCCGCCCGCGGGCCGCGGATTTTCCCCTCTTCTATCTGGCCGCCGCCGTTGTGCTGGTGGTTCTGGCTGCGGGTTGGCGATCGGCCGATCCGGTGGCGGCGCCCGCCCTCCTCCTGCTCCTCGCGCTGTCGTGCATGCATCTCAGGAACATCGGCCTGTTCTTCGTCCTCCTGCCGTATGGCCTGGCGAGACCGGTGCGCGCCCTGACGGGGCGCTTGGGGTCGGCCGCGTCGGCGCTGCTTCACAGGGGCCGATCCGCGGGCCGACCGCTCGCCGCGGCGGGCGGCGGCGTGCGGCCCGGGTTCGTGGCCGCCGCCGTGGTCCTGTTCACCGCCGTGCCGCTGCTCGCGCTGCTGCCCCCGACGGTCGTCTGGGGGATCGGCATCGCCCCGGGGAACGAGCCGGCGCCGGCGGCCGATTTCATCGCCCGGGAGAACATCGGCCGGCGCCTGTACAACGACATCCGATTCGGCGGCTACCTGATCTGGAGGCGCTTCCCGGCCCACCGGGTGTTCATCGACGGCCGGAACGAGGTCTACCCGGTCCTGCTGCGCGATATCTTCGCCTGCTCGAACGATTCGCGGGCGTGGCAGGCGCTGCTGCGGCGCTACGACATCGATGCGGCCCTCGTGCGGTTCATGCCGTCCCTGGAGCGCGTCGCCCGTCCGCGGGCGGACGGTGGGCCCGGAGACGTCCGCGAGCGCGCCTTCTCGGTCAACCATTTTCCCGCGGAAGACTGGGCCCTGGTGTATTGGGACGACGACGCGATGATCTTCGCGCGCCGCTCCGCGGAGAACGAAACGGTGATCTCCCGGAACGAGTACCGGGCGATCCAGCCCGAGGACTGGCGGTTCCAGCTCGCCGGCGTCCTCACCGGCCACACGGACGTCGGGCCGATCGTGGAGGAGCTGCAGCGGAAGCTGCGCGAAGACCCGCGTTGCACCCGCGCCTGGGCCCTCCTGCACGCCTTCAATCCGCTGGCACTGTCGCGCCAGGAGCGGCGCGGCGCGCCGTCATCCGGAGGCTGACGCGGAATGTCAGCGGACATCTTCGCGCCTGACGATAGTTGTTACTCCGGTCGGTGGAAAGCCGCTCCGGCCACGACACAAGGTCGAAATCGCCAGGGTAACCTCGCGTGATGGAGTCACTTGCGTCGGGCGTCGGGAACGCGCATCGGGATGGCATCCCGCTTGCTGATAGTGGGGTGTCGAAAGGAGGATTCACAAATG
>DAISWT010000406.1:0-2545 GCA_036826235.1 Acidobacteriota bacterium
TCCTCGGGTTGTCGTGGGTCGGCTTCGACAACAATCGGCCGCTCCGGCTCGGCGGGTCGACGCTGGCGCTGCCCATCTGGGCGCAGATCGCCCGACAGGCCGGCCTGGACGGGGACCGGCGCTGGGAGCCGCCGCCCGGCATCGTCGAGGCGGAAGTCGATACGACGACCGGACAGCTCGCCACCGGGCACTGCCCCGAGACGATCACGGAGATCTTCATCGACGGCACTCAGCCACCGGAGTGCGAATCGCACCACGGCGGCTTCGACTCCTGGGTCACCCGTCTCGTGAACTGGTTCCGGAGGGACTAAGCGGCTGTCTAGGGGACGTCGACGATCACCCTGCCGGCGCCGGTGTTGCCCGCGGCGTCGGTGGCGCGTGCCACGATGCTGTGCTCGCCGGGCCCCGGGCGTGGCAGCGAAAGATCGTATTTCTCGGTCGGCGAATCGTTGAGACCGTCGACGGGCTGGGCGGCGACCCAATCGCCGGCGTCGAGCGAATACGCCGTCTCCCGGATGATGCTGAAGGAGTCCGAGGCGGCGAAGGTGATCCGGACGGACGACCCGGCGACCTGCGCCTTCATCTCCACGATGCGGGGCGGCGTATTGTCCACGTCGAACGGGTCGGAGAGCTTCTCGGCCGTCAGGGCCCGGCCCGGAGGGTTGGACGGGGCGTCGCTCGCGACGATGCGGACGACGTAGGTGCCGTCGGGGACCGCCGTTCCGTCGAGGGTCACGAAGTCCTCATCGATCCGGCTACGGATCTTCTTCCAGGCCTTCTCATCGATCGCCCGGTAGAAGACGTCATAGATCAGGTCGTCGTCGTTCGGGTCGCTCCCCTGCCAGGTGACGCTGCGGGCGCCGGTCTCGAAGCCGCGCCGCGACTGAGGGCGCGACCTCTTCCGGACGCCGCCCTCGACATCGCTCCCCGCGGCAGCGCCGGGCTTGGAGTCCGGCGGTCCGCCCGCGGGCGCGCCCGGGGTCTTCTGGAACGAAACGCCGGGGGCCTGGACCTCCACCTTGCGGATTTCCGGGGGCAGGTTCGCCTGCAGGTACGTAACGGATACCTCACGCAGCGACGGCGTACGGGTCGGCTCCCCTGTCTTCATCTGCGCGCGCCACTGCAGGAAGCGCGACGCCGGACAGTCGAGCAGCGCGCCGTCGGAGGTGAATGAGGCGCTCCTCCAGTCGGTCCAGGTGCGATCGGGCTCCTCCGTGTTGCCGCAGCGCACGCTCAGGGCGATCGACGTCTCCCTCGGCGTTTCCACGTGCCAGGTTGCCCGTCCCCAGGCGACGAACGAGCGCGCGTCCAGCACCCGCGATTCGTACGCGCCCGAGGGGGCGAAGCCGGAACGCAGGATCGACAGGCTCCCGAAGTTGCTGCCCGCGACCGCGATGTCCCCCTGCCGGGGCGGCCCTGCCGGCTCCCTCTCCTCTCCGGTCGCCGGCTTCCTGCGTCCGGGCGCCGAGGCCGGCGCGCTGCCATCCGCGCCGAGACGCAGGAGCGCGGTGACCTGGCCGGAGGAGAGCCGCACCAGCTCGCTGGTATTGCCGGAGCCGTCGAGGGAATAGATGCGACCCTGCGCGCTCGATCCCAGGAGCAGCTCCCCCGAGCGTGAAACCGCCAGGCTGAGGATCGCCTCCTGGCTCCCCGACCAGACCTCGCGCGCGTAGCCGTCCGGCGAGATCTCGAGGACCTTCCCTTCCATGCCGATCGGGACGCGCTGCTCCGGCGGCGGCGTCTGCTCCTGGGGAGGGGACGGGGACGGCTGGGGCACCGGCCCTTCCGACGCCGGGGGTGGCGGCGGCGCCGCGACGGGGGCCGGGGACGGCGGCACGGGCCGCGGGCCGCCCCGCCCCGTCTCTCCCGCAACCGCGGCGTAGATCGTCCCGTCCTTGCCGAGGGCGAGGGCGACGATCTCGTTCATGGGAGCGTCGTACAGGACGAACCCCTCCCCCTTGGGCGACACCCGGAACACCAGGCCATGGCCGTCGGACCCGGCGATCAGGTCGCCCTTCGGGTCGATCAAGAGCGAGCGGATGTGCGTCTCGGCGCTGTCGAAGAAGACCCGGCCGTGACCCGCGGCATCGACCTTCAGGATCCGTCCCTCCACGCCGGTCCCCGCGTACAGCGCTCCCTCGCGATCGAAGACCAGCGCCCAGACGTACTTCTCGCCGCTGTCGTAGGTCCAAATCGTCTTCCCGTCGGGGCCGATCTTGTAGATCCGTCCGCCGGGCGAGGCGCCGGCCAGGACGTTGCCGGACCCGTCGATTGCCAGGGCGTGCACCTCGGGCTCCTGCGCCCGGAAGAACACCACCGCCCCCCGCCGGTCGATGCGATAGACCGCTCCCTCGTTGCCACCCGAGACATAGATCGTCCCGTCGGGGCCCTGGGCGACCGCCCAGAGATACGGTTGCTTCGCCTCATACAGGAGATCGAGGCGGGGAGCCGGGCGCAGCGACCCGTCGGCCATCAGGGAGACGTCCTTCAGCTCCCCCTTCACGAAATCGTCCCTCTCCCTCTGGCGCCAGGGCTGGGACAGCAG
>DAISWT010000407.1:0-2522 GCA_036826235.1 Acidobacteriota bacterium
GCGGATCCGCCCCGCCGAGCTGTGGGGCGGACCGGCGGGCGCGGCCCCGGCCGGCGCCGCGATCGCCGCCGGCGTCCCCGCGACCGCCCCCTCGGCGCGCCCGATGGTGCACGTCCTCGAGCAGGTGTCACCCATCGTGGGACCCGAATCGACTCTGGTCGAGTCGCTCGGGTTCGAGATGCACGAGAAGCTCACGACGGTCCTGCCGAAGGGGACGCCGGTCCCGGTTCGGCGGATCGTGACCTTCCGCACCAGCGGCGACGATCAGCAGGAGATCCGGCTGCACGTGCTGCGGGGTCAGTCGGAAGCGGCGGCCCAGGATCGTTCCCTCGGATGGGTGCGGGTCGGCGACCTGCCGCCGGGACCGCGCGGCTCGGTGAAGATCGCGGTCATGTTCGAGGTGGCCGACGGCGCCATCATCATGACCGCCGTCGACCCCGCGAACGGGCGCGTCTATCCGATCGAACCGTCCGAGGCGCCGCCCGGCATGCTGCCCTGATGGCGGACATCGTCTATTTCAGCGTCGACGTGGAGGCCTCGGGGCCGGTTCCCGGTCTCTACAACCTGGTGTCGATCGGCGCCGTGCCAGTGGGCCGGGACGAAGCATCCTGGAAGCCTGAGGACGAGCGCTTCTACGTCGAGCTGAAGCCGATCGGCGGCGGTTTTGATCCGGAGGCGATGGCGGTGCACGGCATCCCGCGCGAGCGTCTGGAGAGCCGCGGGGCGCCCGCCGATCAGGCGATGCGGGGACTGAGCGAATTCGTCGAGAGGAGATTGCGCCGAGGCGCCGGGCGCGCCGTGTTCGTCGGTCACAACGTCGCCTTCGACTGGTCGTACATCAGCTACTACTACGTTCTGCACGGCCTGCCGAACCCGTTCGGCTACAAGGCCCTCGACATCAAGTCGCTGGCGATGGGACGCCTGCGCATCGGCTGGTTCGAGACCAGCAAGGAGCGCCTCGAGATCCTCCTGCCGTCGGTGCCGCGCCAGGACCTGGCGCGGGCGCACAGCGCCGATTACGACGCCCTGTATCAGGCGCACATCCTCTGCGCGCTCCTGAACCTGCCCTGAAACCGGCCCCGCGCCACTGCGTTTCCGCGTTGTGAGAATCAGGCAGCAGGTGTTGCACGCCTTGTTGCTGTAGCACGATTCGGGAATATCGCGCATTGACAATTCCGAATTTGGCCGTAGAATCCAGCCAAATTCGTCCTTCCCAGAGACCGGGCGCAGGAAGGCTGGCTTCTTGCCGGGGGGGATCTGCCGGAAAGGGACGATCAAGCCAGGGGGAGGGTCGGTGTCCTGTCGCTGAGGATGAGGGCACCGGGGGCGACTAAGCTGGGTACCAAACGGCGCCTTGGCGCTGCATTCCAGGGAGCCGTTCCTGTCACTCTAAACAACACGCTTAGAGAGGTGCTCGAGAGGCGTGAGGGTCTGCAGCGCAATTCGAGCGCGCAGATCGCGACAGGCTAGGTGTGTGCCCCGCCGGGCCGCCCCCGGATGTACCGAGTGGCCAGCAGAGGCAGAGAAGGAGGCAAGCAGGCGGCGGAGCAGAACCTTCGCCGCATACGGAAGAACAGGGCAGACAGACGGAGCAGCAGGCAAGGCTCAAGGCATCTCACCCTTTTTGCAGGCAAGGAGGCGGCGATGCATTTCAAGGCAGGGAAGCGCGACTACAGTCCATTGGTCAAGATCTCTCTGGCTCTGGTTCTGGCGCTGGCCATGGCCGCGGTCGGGACGGCCAGTGTGAACACTCCGGGAGTCACGGCGTTCCTCGAGCTGGATTTTCCGGCGAACGTCGGATTTGACAACTTGCCGGGCGGGTTTCTGTTCGATTGGGCCAATGCCGGTGCGAACACCGGGGCCTGTTCGGAAGCAGGGGGAACTGTCACATGCTCCGGGTCGGGGGGCGTGTTCGATGGCGGCACGTTCAACGGCCCGACCACACCGCCCACCGCGCCTACAACCACCGCGGCGGCGACGGCGGACACGAGCATCGTGGCCGCGAGCTTCGGGGCCGACCCGCTGTCGGTCGATGTCACCGCTTGCGGAGGCGGTGACCCCACGGTTTACACCTCAGTCGGGGGTGAAACGAACGGCGAAGATCTCAACACCGAGACGTTCTCGACCGGCGCCGTGCCGAACAAGGACGATATCTCGAACGTCTACGCCATCGACCACCAGGATCCGCCCAACCCCGCGATCCCCAGCCCCAACGACACGCATGAGATCTATGCGGCCTTCGAGAGAGTGGTCAACAACGGCGACAGCCACGTCGACCTGGAATTCCTGCAGCAGCCGGTGTCCCTGGTTCCTGGCTCGAAGCCGTCGGCCTTCCCCTGCGCCGGCAAGTTCAAGGGGGATCGCACCCAGGGCGATCTGCTGCTGTCCGTCGATTTCACGATCGGCGGTTCGATTGGCACGCCCGTGCTTCACAAGTGGGTCTGCGGCAACGTCACCCCGCCGGCCTCGGGGATCTGCAAACCGACCAAGAGCAAGGGGGGCCCCCATTACGAGGAGTTCAT
>DAISWT010000408.1:0-1228 GCA_036826235.1 Acidobacteriota bacterium
ACGCGGACAGGAGTGTCCGCGCACAGACCCTACGCCAACTCCAACTCAATCTTCTTAGCCGCCGCATCCAGCTTCACGATTCGAAATTGCCGGATCTCGCCTGCCCGCGCGCCTTCCGGCTTGGCCTTGTCCACGGCTCCGCCACTCTTCCAGCGTGCCTGCAGCATCGAACCCAAGGAGGATAGATCCGCCTTCGTGGATGCCGAACAGATTGCCCGCCTTGACGTCGTCGGGACGATGCACTAGCGTGTTGGCGCGGGGCACCAGCAGCACGTACCCGCTCCCGGCATAGGGCTTGGTCAGGAGGACATTGCGGCGCGGCCCGTGGTCCTCGCCCGTCAGCTGCACCACGCCCCCGATGACCGCATCACATTCCGCGCGCCGCGCATGCCGGGAGAATACGATCCACTCCGGCGTCACCCGGACGCCCAGGATCCTGGCGACGGCATCGGCGATCTCGAGCTGGAAGCCCGGCTGGGCGCGATCCTGGCTGGAGAAGGGCAGCGCATCAGGATGAGCGCAGACGCGAAGCCACCCTCGCTCCCGGATGTCCCCGAGGGAGGCGGCGTGCGCGCCGGACGCGAGAACGCACGACACGACCAGCGCGACGCACGCGGCGGCGATCGGCCGGCGATGACCCGTGGTCACCGGTCCTCCGCCTTCGAGATGGAGACGACAAAGGCGACGAGCTTCCAGATGGTCTCCTCGGGCATTGCCGTCCCGAAGGCCGGCATCCCGTTGGGCGTCCCCTTCGTGATGCGCGCGTAGACGTAGCCGGGCTCGAGGTTCCGGCCCCGGAGCTTGGGCGCTCGCGAGGCCCCGCCGTCCTTGCCGTGGCAGTAATGCGTGCAGGTCTGCCCGAAGAGCCGCGCGCCTTCGTCGATGACCTTCTGGTCGGACAGATCGAACGGGGCGTTGGCGCCGTTCGGTACCTGGGCGGTGGCGGCGGGGTGGTCGAGGAACGGGACCGCACAGACCGCGAGCGTCGATGTCACGGCTATCACGTTGATGAGGAGCCTCGAGCAGCGCATGGCCCGGTCCTTCGAGGTCGAGACGCCGGAGTGGGGCGGGTCCCCCGACCCCACCCCGGCGGTCGACCGAATTCAGCTACATCAATAATCCCTCCGGCCCGGACCTACTTCAAGGTGAAGACGAACATCGCGGAGCCGGCGGGGAAGTGCTCGACCTCCGGCCAGAGCGCCGGATAGAGACCCAGGACCAGCGAGCC
>DAISWT010000408.1:1328-2521 GCA_036826235.1 Acidobacteriota bacterium
GTCACGGGGTCGCGCGCGTCGAGATGCCCGTACGCCTCACCGCCCGGCGGGTGCTTCGCCACCTGGTCGCCGCCGAAGAACAGGGCCGCCGCCGGTTCCGTGACCGGCGTCTGCTTCTCGACGGTGACCTCCTCGCACACCTCCATCGCGGTGTTGTACCAGAGCTTGGTCTTCGGGTTGTAGGAGCCCGAGTTCCAGCTCCGTCCCCCCGCGATCCACGGGCAGATGAACTTCGGCTTGCCGACCTCGCGCGGAGGATTCCGGCCGATCAGCTCTCCCGTCTTGGGATCGATCTTTTCCACCCAGTTGTAGACGAGGTTCATCGGCCAGACGTTCTGGATCTTGCCGTTGGTGCGGTCGTACACGAAGACGAAGCCGCTCTTGTTCTGGTGGACCAGGAGCTTCTTGCCGTCGCGGTCGAGGATCAGGCTCTCGCCGAGCCCCGAGTCGTAGTCCCAGTCGTCGTGCGGGATCTCCTGGTGATACCACTTGAGCTTCCCGGTATCGGGATCCAGGGCCAGCACGGAGGAGGTGTAGAGGTTGTCGCCCGGGCGAGCGCCTCCCCAGTCGTAGTCGGGAGCGGGGTTGGCGGTGCCCCAGTAGACGAGGTTGAGCGCCGGATCGAAGGAGCCGGTCATCCACCCGCCGCCGCCCCCGAACTTGCCCGAGTCCCCTCCCCAGCTCTTCGGGTCATCCTTGATGGTGTTGAACTCCCAGGCCTTCTCGCCGTTGTGCGCGTTGACCGCGAAGATCTTCCCCTGGATGGGATACTCTCCCGCCGTCTGCCCCAGGATCAGCTTGTCCTTGACCACGAGGGGCGCCCCCGTGAAGTTGCAGCTGCACTTCTTGGTGTCGAGGAGGGTCGTGGTCCAGGCCTCCTTGCCGGTCTTCATGTCCAGCGCGATGACCCGGCCATCCAGGGTCCCGAAGTAGATCTTGCCGTACCCGGCTGCCACCCCCCGGTTGTACGGCGCGAAGAAGAGGGTGCTCGTGATCGGGTCGAGCTTGGTGTAGTAGTGCCAGATCTCCTTGCCCGTCGCCGCGTCCAGGGCGAAGACGCGGTTGTTGGACGCGATGTAGTACATGACGCCGTCGATCACGAGCGGCGTGGACTCCAGCCCCTGGAGCACCGCGCCCGCCTGGTGGACCCACGCCACCGTCAGGTCCTTCACGTTCGTCTTGTTGATCTGCCC
>DAISWT010000409.1:0-2501 GCA_036826235.1 Acidobacteriota bacterium
GTCAATGGTAACTGTTGGCCGCATCTCAGAGGTCCGCGCGCCCCGGCGGGTCCGGCTTCGCGCCAGGATCAGGGGGCTTCGGCGCACTTCGTGAGCCTGGTCCGCAACTTGGCGGCTACAGCGGCGGCCAACCTCGGCGAGATGCCCAACCCGTTCACCGGCCAGGTCGAGGTAGACCTCGACGGCGCCCGGCAGGTGATCGACCTCCTGCAGGCGCTCCAGCTCAAGACGCGAGGCAACCTGACGGCGGACGAAGCGCGCCTGCTCGAGTCGCTGCTCTACGACTTGAAAATCGCGGTCGTCAACCTCCAGAAGCAGAAGACGTCGAAGAAGTCGTGAGTCGTCCGCCGGTGCCGCATCCATGGCCGAGCGCTCCCCCTCCATGACGGGACGCCGCGCCCGGCGCCCGGCGATCGGGCTCGCGGTCCTCCTGGCGGTCGTCGTCGCCGCCGCCCCCACTCGCGCCCAGGAACCCGAAGTCATCGTCCTCGATCCCAACCGGCCGCTCATCCAGAACCCGGGGACGGTCGCTGCCCCGGCTGTCCGCTCGGCGGCCAGGGGGCCCCTCCCCGTCCTCCCGATCCAGGAAGGCGTGAACGCGCGCGAGGTTCTCGCCGATCTGTGGTTCAAGGAGGAGGCGCTGCAGCGGCGCGGCGAAAAAGACGAGGCGGCCCGCCAGGTCGAGGTCGCGCTCGATTTCATGCAGCGTGAAGGGCTGCGGGGCGCTCCGGAGATAGCCGGCGCCTTCCTGACCAAGGCTCGGAGCAGACTCGACGAAGGGGACTACCGTGGTGCGCAGGACAATTTCCGCCTCGCCGCGCGCTTCGATCCGGCGCTTGCGGCGGCCCACGCCGGACTGGCGGTCGCCCTGTTGCGCGGGGACCGCGACCTCCGCGGTGCCGGCCGCGAGATCTGGACCGCCCTGCAGATTGGATTCGGCGACGCAGGGGCCCTGTTCCAGCAGATGGGCAACACCGTATTGGTTGTCTATCTGGCGCTCTGCCTCGGCGCCGCCGTGGCCCTCTTTCTGATGTGCCTGCGTAGCGCACCGGCTCTTTTCCACGATCTGAGGGAACGGTTCCCGGGGTCCCTTTCCGACGACACCTCCCGCCTGCTCGGATGGGGATTGCTGGCGCTGCCCGTGCTCGCGCTTGCCCCGCTGGTGTGGCTGGTCGCATTCTGGGCACTTCTGTTCTATCCGTACCTCCGCCGGGCCGAGAGGCTCACCGCTCTCCTCGCGCTCTTCTTGCTGATCGCCGCGGGGCCGGCCGGCCGCCTGCTGGATTGGGTCGCGGGGACCGCGGTCGACCCGGGAGCCCGCGCGCTGTTCCGGTCGATGCGCGGCGGGTACGACCTGCAGGATGAACAGGCCCTTCAAAGGCTCAGGGCGGACCACCCCGATGACCCGATGTTCCCGTTCCTGCTCGCCTCGATCGAGCGCGTCGCCGGACGCTTCGATGAGGCGATGCGATTGTACGAGGAGGTGCTGAAGATCGATCCGAACCATTCGCTCGCCATGGTCGACCTTGCGAATCTCCACGCTCTGCGTCAGGAGTTCGCCGTGGCGCAGGGTCTGTACAAGCGGGCGTGGGAAACCGACCCGGCCCTGGCCATCGCCCACTACAACAGTCATCTGGCCCACCTCGAGGCGTTTCATCTCGAGGCGGCCGACCAGGAGCTGAAAGAGGCGCGGCGCGCCGACGACGCCCTGGTCACCCGGCTCCTGGCGCAAGGGGACGAAGGACGCTCCCGGAGGCTGCCGATGGATGTCGGCTACGCGCCGGGGGAGATCTGGAAGCGCGCCTTCACCCTGCGGATCGACCAGGGGCGGCGATCGGCCTGGAGACGGACGCTCGGCGCGCCCGCTACTCTGGCCGGGGGCGCCGGTCTCGTCATGACGCTCCTCCTGCCCGGTCTGGGCATCGCGGCGCGCGGCTCGCCGGCCCGTCGCTGCCGCCGCTGCGGGCGGGCCTTCTGCCGGCGCTGTCAGGTCGTCACCAAATACGCGGACCAGTGCTCCCAATGCGCGCACCTGTTCATCCTCCGGGACGGCCTGGCGCCGAACGTGAAGAACAAGAAGATGGACGAAGTCGTCAGACACCGGCGCCATGCGTGGATCGGTGAGCGCCTCCTCAGCCTGGCCCTGCCCGGTGGGGGACACGTCCTGGGCGGCCGCCCGCTGCTGGGGCTCGTACTCCTCGTGACGTGGCTCGGAACCTGGCTGTCCGTGCACCTGCGCGACGAGTTCCTCGTGCCATCCGAAGGGATCGTCGTCGGGGATCTTCTTTCCGTGGCAGCGGTCGGGACGCTGGCGCTTCTCGCGTGGCTGGTCGGGAACCTCACGGCTCAGGAGGCCGACACGGAGTGAGACCGCATGGCGCTTAAGGGAACGCTCAAGGATTTAAGCCTGGCCGACATCTTTCAGCTGATCGGCATCCAGAAGAAGACCGGCGTGCTGACGCTCAAGAACGACAAGGAAGTGGTGACGGTGTCGTTCGTCG
>DAISWT010000410.1:0-2497 GCA_036826235.1 Acidobacteriota bacterium
CAATCCCGTATTTCGGCCACTTCGCTTCGATCAGGGCGAGGGTCTCGGGCGTGTGGCGGATCTCTTCCGGCCAGTCGCGGTTAAAGCCCTCGCTGGGCCATTTGCGCGTGGCATCGACGCCCATGTGCGAGCCCAGCTGGGGCAGCCGCGACGAGTGATCGAGGACGTCGACCGGACCGAGCACGAACTCGATGTCCCGCTCGGGGTCGATGTGGTTGAGCGCCTTCCAGGCGACTTCCCGCACGTCCTGCACATTCACGTCGTCGTCCACCACCACGATCACCTTGCTGAACATCGCCTGCCCCATCCCCCAGAGGGCATGCATGATCTTGCGCGCATGCCCCGGGTATCTCTTGCGCATCGACACCAAGATCAGGTTGTGGAAAATCCCCTCGGCCGGCATGCTGATGTCCGCGATCTCCGGCAGCTGGCGCTTCATGATCGGCAGGAAGACGCGCTCGATGGCCTTGCCGATGTAGTAGTCCTCCATGGGCGGCGGGCCGACGATGGTGGTCTGGTAGATCGGATCCCGACGGCGGGTGATGCAGGTCAGGTGGAACACCGGGTACTCATCCGGAAGCGAATAATACCCGGTGTGGTCGCCGAAGGGGCCCTCGGTCCGCCTCTCCTGCGGATCGACGTATCCCTCCAGGATGATCTCGGCCGCGGCGGGCACCTCGACGTCGACGGTCACGCCCTTCACCATCGGGACGGGCTCGCGTCGCACGAACCCGGCGAGGAGCATCTCGTCCACGTCGTCAGGGAGGGGCGCCGCGGCGGCGAACACCAGCGCGGGGTCGGCGCCGATGGCGCAGGCCACCTCCAGCCGCCGCCTGCGCTCCTCGGCGCGACGATGGTGGTGCGCTCCGTGCTTGTGGATCTGCCAGTGCATCGCGGCCGTGGTCGCATCGAACACCTGCATGCGATAGATCCCGCAGTTGCGCTTGCCGGTCTCCGGATCACGCGTGAACACGAGCGGCAGGGTGATGTATCGTCCGCCGTCCTTCGGCCAGCACTTGATCACGGGCAGGGACCGAAGGGAAGGATGGTCCCTCTCGATCATCTCCTGGCAGGCGGCCTTCTTCACGATGACCGGGAACAGGTCGGCCAGGTCCTTGAGCTTCGGCAGCATCTTGATCTTGTCCAGGAGAGAGACCGGCGCCTTCCCCTCCAGAAGGACGTCCAGGCGCTCGCCGAAGACGTCGAGGGAGTCGACCTCGAGGGCCAGCTGCATGCGGCTGAGCGAACCGAGGGAATTGATCAGGACAGGCACGTCGTAGCCCTCGGGTCGCTCGAACAGCAGGGCGGGACCACCACCCGGCGTTTTGGAGACGCGGTCGGTGACGGCGCTGATCTCGAGATCGACATCCACGGGCTCGCGCACGCGCACCAGCTCGCGCCGCTTTTCGAGGACATCGAGGAAGGCGCGCAGGTCGGCGTGCGCCACAGGCCGTCTCCTCAGGACCTGCCGGCGGAGGCCGTCTTCCTGCCCGCGGCATTGCCCGACGTCTTGAAGACCAGGGCGACCATCCCCAACCCCACCTTGTCGCCGCTGACGATCCGCGTCGGTGTTCCGGAGCTCAGACGCACGCCGTTGACGAATGTGCCGTTCAGAGCGCCTACCTCCTCGGAGAGCCTGAACGCTCCCTCCTGGAACACGATCCTGGCGTGGCGCCGCGACACCGATCGGTTGATGTCCACCTGAGTCAGGTCGATCTCGGGGCGCGTTCCGGTTACCGGATCGTAGCGGCCGATGAGCGCCGTGTCGGTGGTGATCGGGAAATGACGCGAGCCGCCCTCGAGCACCAGGAGCGCCAGAGCCCCTTCGGGGACCTCGACCTCCCCGATCGGTTTCGGGGCCGCCTGCAGACCGGCGGATGGCGCCGCGCCCGCGACAGGCGGAGGCGGCTCGGCGGGCTGGTCCATGTCCACGGCTGCGACCCGGGCCGCCTGCGGGACCTGCTTCCCGGGCGCCGTCGCGCGCGACAGGATCTCGAGCTTGCGGTTGGCCTCCTGGAGCCGGTTGCTCAGCTTGCGCAGCATCCGGACGGCGATCTCGATGTTGGCGCGGATCATCGTGTCGAACGTCGTGCTGTTGATCTCGATGAGCTCGGAGTCGTCGAGCGCCTCCGCCGACGCCGTGCGCGGCAACCCTTCCAGCACCGCGATCTCGCCGAAGAAATCGCCCTTTTCCATGATGGCCAGCTCCTGCTTGACCCCCGCGATGGTCCGAAAGATGCGCACCGCGCCCGACTGGACGACGTACATTTCGCTGCCGAGGTCCCCGTCGACGTAGATCGTCTCTCCCTTTTTCCGCTTGACGGCTAACTCCTTGAACGGATCGCGTGGCATCGGCTATTTCTCGGGCCGCCGGGGAGTTACGGGCGGGACGGCGGCGATGATAATGGAAGCCAAAAGTCGAAGTCAAACGATGCGTGGATTGGCCCCGGGTGTCTTTATCGCTACAATGCGCGGGCCATGCGGCTCACCCGGCGAC
>DAISWT010000411.1:0-2474 GCA_036826235.1 Acidobacteriota bacterium
CCGCCGTCGGGCGCCCGCGGTTTCTGCCGAACTCGAACCCCGCGGCGGGGCTCTGGGCGGGGCTGGCGGCGGCCGCGCTCGTGATCGCGACCCTCTGGACCCTGTCGCCCACGTTGCGGCGACGGGACGCCGGGGGCGGGTCGCCGACGCCGCCCGTGCGCCTGACCGCCGAATCGGCGCGCGCATCGGCGCGGGAGATCGAGGACCGCCTGGCGCTGCGCAGCGCGGCCCGCTATTTGAGCGACAGCCGGGCGCTGCTGATGAGCCTGGTGCAGGTGCCGACGCGCTGCCGCAAGCCCGGCGGCCAGCTCGACATGTCGCTCGAGGCGGAGAGATCGCGCCAGCTTCTGCGGCGCAAGAACCTGTACGAGGGCGACCTGGACAGCCTGCGGGACCAGCGGCTCGCGGCCCTCCTCCGGCAGCTCGAGCCGGTTCTCATGCAGATGGCGTCGCTGCAGGACTGCGCTCCGGCGGACCAGATCCGCGAGCTGAGGGATCAGATCGAGCGGCGTCAGTTCCTGCTGCACATCGATCTCGTGACGCGCGATCTGCAGCGGAGGTTGAATGTCGTCTGAATGCGGCGGGCGCCCCGCGGCCGCGCGCCGTTCCTCCGCGGCGCGGGCGATCGTCGCCGCGCTCCTGCTCGCGCTGGGTCCGGGACGACCCGGCGCGGCGGCCACGGAGGACGACCTGTTCCGTCAGGTCAAGGTGGACGTCTTCGACCAGAACTGGCCGGCGGTCCTGAGCGGCTGCGATGAGGTCCTGAAGAAATACCCCTCGGGCCCCTCGGCCCCTCAGGCGGAATTCTACCGGGCGCGGGCGCTGACGCGGATCCCGGGGCGCGAGGCCCAGGGGTTGGGGGCCCTCCGCAAGTTTGTCTCGGGCCACCCGCTGGACAGGGTGATGGTGGAGGAGGCCTGGGCCGCCATTTTTTCCACGGCCTGCTCCTCGCCGGCGCAGACCGCGGCGTGCGGCGCAGCCCTGCGGGAGGGCCTCGCCAGCGCCTCGCCGTACGTCTCCATGCTGGCGGCGATCAACGCCAGCGATTCGTCCGACCGGGCGCTGCGCGCGCGAGCCCTCCCGGTCCTGAAGAAAGCCTACGCCGCCCAGACCGACCAGGAGATTCGCAACGAGATCCTGATCGCCATCCTCAAGATCGACCCGCAGCAGGTTCCACAATCCGACGCGCCGGCGCCGACCCCCTCTCCCGCAGCGTCACAGGGCGCGCCGCCCCGCGCGGGGACGCCGAGTCTCATCCGGATGACGGTCTACAACAAACAGGAGAAGCGCTACGACCTGCGGGTCAACCTGCCCGTCGCCTTCGCCCGGATGCTGGTCGAAGCCATCGGCGATCAGGAAAGAAAGGAGCTGCAGTTCGAGGCGCAGCGGAAGGGGATCGATCTCGACGACATCTTCCGGGCGATCGAGAAGTCGGGCGCCGGCAAGCTGCTGGAAGTGGACGACCACACATGCCATATCGAGATCTGGATCGAGTAGGGTAAGGAGGGATCCGCCTACTTCTTCCTGGCTGACGGCTTGCCCGGCTGCTTGTGGCAATCGGGCTCGACCTTCTTGATCAGGTCGAGGATGGCCTGGCGGCGTCCGGTGTCGGTCTCGAGATCACGGGCCGCCTCCAGGGCCTCCTGGGCGTCGCAGGGCTGTCCCATGGCGTGGTGGACGTTCGCCATCCGGAGCCGCGCGTCGACGTCCTTGTCGTCTTCTCCCGCGGCCGCCTGGTAATAGCGCAGCGCCATCTCCTGCAGCCCCTTCTGGAAAAAGGCATCCCCGAGCCTCAGGCGCATGTGCGGGTACTTCGGGTTCTTCATGCCGCAGACCCGGTACGCCTCGATCGCCTCGTCCAGCTGGTTGCGCCGCAGAAAGATCTCGCCCATCTGGAAGTAGGTGTCCGCCAAGTTCGAGTTGACCTTCATCACCTGGCGGTAGTCGTCGAGAGCGTCGTCGAGCCGGCCGCGCTCGGTGTTGAGACGAGCCAGCGCCAGGAGGATATCCGGGTTGCCCGGCCAGATCCCGAGCGCCGCCTGGTAGTCGGCGTCCGCCCGGTCCCACAGGCCCTGGGCCTCCCAGGCGGTCGCGCGTCCCAGGTAGGCCGCCACGAAGTGGGGCGAGCGCTTGAGCGTCTCATCGAACTCCTGCGCCGCGAGCTTATAGAACTTCAGACGCAGATAGGCGCTTGCCATCAGGGCGCGGGGCAGATGATCGGGAGAGCGGCGGGCGGGCGGCTGTCCGAAGGAGAGAAGGGCGGCTTCGTACTGGCCGGAGTAGAAGGCGCCCTGCCCCGCAAGCGATAGCATCGACGCTCGCGTGCGGTCCCACACCAGAAAGCCGAGACCGGTGACGCAGGCCAGCCAGCCCACACCGATGGCGAGGCTGGCGCGCCCCGGGAACGACAGGCGCGGCGCACGCGGGCGCTCGCGCGGGAGCAGGTAACGCAGGAAGCGCGGGGCGCCCTGCAC
>DAISWT010000412.1:0-2461 GCA_036826235.1 Acidobacteriota bacterium
TCGACCCGGGCCCGACCGAGACGCGGCTGGTCCTGCCGATGATCAACGAGGCGGCACGCTGTCTGGAGGCCGGCATCGTGGCGCGCCCGGCCCGCGTCGATCTGGCGATGGTCCTCGGGACGGGCTTTCCGCCGTTCCGCGGCGGTCTCCTGCGCCACGCCGATGGTCTCGGTCTGATGGCGGTCGTACAGGGGCTGGAGGCCCTGGCGGGACGCCACGGCCCGCGTTTCCTGGCGGCCCGCCTGCTGCTCGAGATGGCCCGCGAGGGCAAGGCTTTTTTTGAAAAGGACTGAAGGAGGTCGATGGTGCCGACACCGACGTCAGGCGTGAAGAGCAAGCCCGTCGCCCGCAGCGCCGAGCTCCCCGGCAGCTTCATGAAGTCGCTATTCGCCGGCGCCCTTCCGGCGGACATGGTCTTCCCGTACCCGCGCCAGGAGGCGGAGGCGCGCGAGACCCTGGACCTGGTCCTGGAGTCGTTCCGATCGTGGGCGCGCGAGCGGCTGGACGGCGGCGCGATCGACCGGGCCGCGGCGTTCCCCGAAGCGCAGGTGCGCGACCTCAAGGAATTGGGCATCCTCGGCCTGACGATCCCGGAGGAATACGGCGGCGGAGGGCTGTCGATCACGGCCTACTGCCGGCTGATGGAGGAGATCGGCCACCACTGCGCGGCCATCGCGACCATCGTCGGCGCGCACCTCGGGATCGGCAGCAAGGGGATCGTCCACTACGGCAGCGCGGCCCAGAAGAAGCGCTGGCTGCCCGGGGTGGCCAAGGGGGACCCGCTGTGCGCCTATGCCCTGACCGAGGCCGGGTCGGGGTCGGACGCCGCCTCCCTGAAGTCCCGCGCCGTGTGGGACGAGACGCGTCAGGTCTGGATGATGAACGGCAACAAGCGCTTCATCACCAACGGCGGGCACGCCGGCCTGTTCACCGTCTTCGCGCGCACCGAGATCCGCGGCGAGGACAAGATCAGCGCCTTCGTCGTGACCCGCGACCTTCCCGGGGTCTCCACCGGCAAGGAAGAGGACAAGCTCGGCCTGAAGGGGTCCTCCACGACCGATCTGTACCTCGAGAACGTGCCGGTGCCGAAGGACAACCTCCTCGGCGAGCCGGGGCGCGGCTTCAAATACGCCATGGAGATCCTGAACGACGGCCGCGTGTCGCTCGCTGCCGGGGCCGTCGGCGGCTCCAAGGAGATGATCGACCGCGCCGTCGACTACGCGAAGCAGCGCCGTCAGTTCGACCGGCCCATCGCCGAGTTCGAGATGATCCGCGACAAGATCGCCGAGATGATGACGGGCACGTACGCCGCCGAGAGCATGGTCTATCTGACCACGGGCCTGGCCGAGCGCGGCGACGTCGACTACTCGATCGAGTCGGCGCTGTGCAAGATCTTCTCGTCCGAGAACGCCTGGCGCGTCGTCAACCAGGCCGTGCAGATCGCCGGCGGGAACGGCTTCATCAGGGAGTACCCGTACGAGCGCTTCCTGCGCGACTGCCGCATCAACATGATCTTCGAGGGCACCAACGAGATCCTGCGCGCGTTCGTCAGCCTGGCCGGCGTGCAGATCCTCGGCGAGGAGCTGAAGAAGGTCGGCCGGGCCCTGCGCGATCCGATCGCGGAGATCGGCGTGCTCTCCGACTTCGCGCTCAAGAAGATCCGCCAGGCGATCACCGACGAGCAGTTCCCCGACATCGACCCCCTCCTGAAGAAGACCGCCGTGCGGGCCGCGCACTACGCCGAGGCGCTCTCCACCACCGCCGAGCGGGCCCTGCGCGAGCACGGCAAGGAGATCATCGAGCGCGAGTTCATCCAGGAGCGTCTCGCCGAGGCGGCGGGCGACCTGTACGCCCTCATCGCCTGCCTGTCGCGCGCCAACACCCGCATCCGCGACGAGGGCGCCGGCAAGGCGAAGCGCGACATCCTGCTGACGCGCACGTTCGGCAACGCCGCCTGGCGGCGCATCCGCCGGTGCCTGAGCCAGGTCGAGAAGAACCAGGACGCCAACCTGGCGCAGGTCAGCGACCTGGCCTACGAGCAGGGCGGGTTCGGAGAGAACCTGATCGCGTGAGACGGAGACCCGCGGTGCCCTGGTCCGCGGGCGGTGGGCGATTGGTCGAATCGGCGGGCGGGTGAGATATTAGAGGCAGTCGAGCCCCTGTGCCTGCCGATTCCCCCCGTGCCGGTGCTTTGAGAGCCGGTCCGGCAGACTGGTCCACGTGACAGCAGGGGCTTTCGGAAACCCACCCAAGCGACCGGGCCCGGCGGAGGGTTTGGAGCCGCCGGGCCCCTCTTATTGACGCGTCTTTCCCGAAAACGCTAGCATGAGCGCCGTCCCGCACAGGGCGCGGCGCCTTGGCGGGACTGGGAGGCGGCGCGTGCGCATCGTGGTCCTGGGAGGAGCGGGAATCATCGGGCGCGCCATCGCCCGGGACCTGGCCGACGACCGCGAGGTCAAGG
>DAISWT010000413.1:0-2441 GCA_036826235.1 Acidobacteriota bacterium
GCGACGATGATCTCCCCGGTCGTGAGGCCGGTGAGCGCATTCTGCAGGACGACGTGGATCATGTTCACCGTGATCCCTGCTGCGCCGCTCGCGATCTGCTCGTTGAGCACGACGTAGCCGACGCCCGGCAGGTTGACGCGCGTGTTGGGCGCCGGCAGGTAGTCCCCGCTCCCGAGCGGCACGCCGTTCACTGCGAGGTTGGTGAAGCTGGAGCCCTCGGCGTTCCAGCCCGCCGCGCCGCTGACCCAGCTCGAGGTCGCGGCGATCACGGTCTCGGCAGTGATCAGGCCATTCAGAACGTTGACGTTCGCCAGGTGCGCGGTGCTCTGGGCCGTCGAGGCCTGCATGTCCATCGCGCCCGAGGTCATCGTGGTGAGGGCGTCCACCCTGACTTCGGGTGCCGACAGCGCGTCCACATCGGCGGCAACGAAGCCTCCCCCGGAGGGCAGCGTGACTTGGCCGCTCTGGAGATTGGTGACGAGTGTTCGCACCGCCGCGCCCAGGGCCTGGCCGCTGACCGGCGTCTGCGCGTGCAGGGCGGCGGCGACGAGGCTCAGCGCCACGACCAGCTTCGTCAGGCCCTTCATGGTCTGTCCTCCATCATTGGCGGGCCTGGGTGTTGCCGCCCTTCAGGTCCGTGAGGCCGGTGTTGACGGACCCGTCGACGCTGATCCCGAAGCGATCGGGTCCCGCCCCGTGACTCGAGCCGGGCTGGCCGTTGTCGCAGGCGGTGGCGGTAAAGCGGCGCTGGTCACCGTTGTTCACCCGCGCGCTGCCGGTCCACGTGATGCACACCCCGCCGCGGGGATCGGGTGACGACGTCACGCCGTCGATCACCACACTATGGATCCGCGTCATGGGAGACGTGCCGCCGTGGTAGACGACCTGCATGTCTCCCTGGAACGGGGGCCCCGAACGGCTATCCACGTCGAAGCCGAACGTCGTCTTCCCGATGTCCGGGTCGATGCGGCCGCCGCCGCTGACCTGCGCCCGCGCCTGCTGCGGTGGCGCCGCGATGTTGAACGGGGCGCTCGTGGCGCCGGTCAGGCCCGTGGCCGTCGCCACGAGCGTGTAGCCGTTCCCCGCCTTGTCGATGCTCAGGTTTGCAAACGTCGCCACGCCGTTCACCGGCGTCACGGTCTTCGTGCCGGAGAGCGTGCCGCCGCCCGGGTTCGTCCCCAGGGCGATGGTAATGTCGGCGCCAAAGCCTGCGACCGTCGTCCCCGCATCATCCTTGGCGGCGACCTGCACGGCAGGCGAGATCGTGCTGCCCGCGTTGGTGTTGCTTGGCTGGACGGTGAACACGAGGTGGGTTGCCGGCCGGGGCGTGATGTTGAACGGCGAGCTGGTGGCGCCGGTCAGGCCGGTGGCGGTGGCCACGAGCGTGTAGCCATTCCCCGCCTTGTCGATGCTCAGGTTTGAAAATGTCGCCACACCGTTCACCGGCGTCACGGTCTTCGTGCCGGAGAGCACCCCACCGCCCGGGTTGTTGCCCAGGGCGATGGTGATGTCGGTGCCGAAGCCCGCGACGGTGTTCCCCGCGTTGTCCTGAGCGGCCACCTGCACGGCTGGCGAGATTGTGCTGCCGGCGGTGGTGTTGCTTGGCTGGACGGTGAAGACGAGGTGCGTCGCGGGCGGCGGTGGCGCCGGGTTGAGTGCGAGCGCGGTCGCCAGCCAGGTGCCCGGGTGGTCCTGGTCGAAGCCCCACGTCCACTGCGGATCGACCAAGCCGGCGCTGGCCCGCACGGCGAAATCCCCATCGGTCTTTATGACGTTGTTGGACATGGCACCGTTGTTGAGGGGCGTGAAGTCCGCGGGCGGGGCGAGACCAACCACGACGTTCGCCATCGTGGCGCCATACACGAGCGCCCCGGCGTTGACCCCGATGGCGCCGGGATGGGCGATGGTTGCGGTCGAGCCGGAGCCCGACGCCACGGCAAACCCCACGAAGGCCTGCTCAAATACCGGGTCCACCCCAGTGTATGAGGAGATCAGAACCCCGCCGTCCGCGATCTCCGCAGAGAAGGTCGCTTCCACGACCAGAATCTTCTCACCAGTCGGGAACGTCCCCTCGGGGAAGTTCTGCACGTCCGTGGCGACGAACGTCGCCATCGCGATGTTGTCGGCGCTGACGTTCGCGACGAGATGGTACGTGTTGCCGACCGGCGTCCCGTCGGCCAGGTGGTCGGAGACCGTGGGGATGATGTTAGTCGAACCGAGCCAGTAGAATGTCGCAATGATCGCGCTGCCGAGGCGGGGGGTGGTGTCGTTGAACCCCTTGCGGATTATCGTCGAATTGGTCGGGCCGAGCGCGCCGTTCTGCTGGTCAAGGGCAATGCCGCTCGCCGCCGTAGCCGCAAACTGCGGAGCTGTGGGACCGCGGCGTTCGGGACTGACGGAGTCGCGACAGCCAGCGGGGAGCAGCGTGGCGGCCAGAAGGC
>DAISWT010000414.1:0-2390 GCA_036826235.1 Acidobacteriota bacterium
CGTCTTCCTGGTCGCGGGCGTCTTGAAGGGTCTCGACCCGGCGGAGTTCGTCCATCAGGTCGCCGGCGACGGACTTCTCGGGCCCCGCCTGTCGTCGCTCGCAGCGCCGGCGCTGATCGTGTTCGAGATCGCGCTCGCGATCGCCCTGCTGGCGGGAGCGTGGCCGCGCCTGTCCGGTCTGCTGTCGCTCGCCCTCCTTCTCGTCTTCATCGGCATCGAGGCGTACGGACTTTCCGTCGGGCGGACGGAGGCCTGCGGCTGCTTCGGCGTCTACGTGCAGCGCACGCCCACCGAGGTGATCGGCGAGGACCTGCTGTTTGTGGGGCTGGGGATCCTCGCCCTCTGGGGTCTCGCGGGGTGGGCCGGGATGGGCGGCCGGCGGGCGGCCGCCGTGCTCGTGGCGACCGTCGTCCTGTCGACCGCCTTCGTCGTGGCGTCGCCCTCCCTGCCGATCGACGCCTACGTCACGCGCCTCTCGGTCGGAAGGAGCCTGGAGGATCTCGATCTCAAGGACCGGGTGCCGGTCCTGGCGGCGGGGCGCCACCTCGTGGTCCTGCTGGACGTCTCGGATCCGGGCGCCGCCGGGACCGCCGCCGCCTTCAACGCGATGGCCGCGCGACCCGGCGCTCCGGGCATCGTGGGGCTGACCCCGTCCACGGAGCAGGAGATCGACACGTTTCTCTGGTCGGCTGTCCCGGCGTTCGAGATCCACCGGGTCGATCGGGACGTCATCAAGAGACTGTATCGCAAGCTGCCGCGCTCCTTCCTCGTCGATTCCGGCCGCGTGACCGCCGTTTACGACGGCGCTCCTCCCGCGACCGAAGACCTGCTATCATCGGAGACGCCATGAACGTCGCCCGCTCTGCCGTCCGGAAGACCTCCTCCCTCGTGGTGGCGCTGGCGGGCCTCTGCGCCGCGGCGCGCGCCGGGGCCGGGCCGATCCTCTGCATACCCAATTACGATTACAGCGTCGAGGTCGACGGCAGCTATCCCCGGAATGCCACGCTGTACCAGTCCGACTCCCCGGGGAAATACTTTATCGACGTCCCCGCCTGCAAGAACGGTCTTCTGATGGACCTGCACGACAAACGGGTCGTCGCGGTGCCGCGCGATCTGGTGAAACCGGTGGACGGCAAGCTTCAGGTCTCCGACAACCCGCCGTCCGGCGCTACGGCCTACGCGCTGTCGGTCGACGGGCCGATCGTCCAGTTCCAGGCCGAGGACAGGAAGGTGCGCATCCTGCGCTGCCTGGACAGACCCCCGGTCGTCGGCGAGGTCGAATTCAACGCGCTGATCGCCGACCGGGCGGAGTACCGCGAGGCGATGAAGGTCTACGCCCCCGACGCCGCCTCCATCACGACGATGAACAAGTACGCCAAGAAAGTGCAGCTCGACGTCTTCTTCGCCACCTGGTGCCCCCACTGCAAGGAGTACATGCCGAAGTTCCTGCGGGTCATGTCCGAGGTCAGGAACCCGAACATCAAGCTGAATCTCTACGGTGTCCCGAAGGGGTTCGGCGTGGCCCCTGGACCGTGGCAGGGCCGGAACATCAACAGCATCCCGACCATCATTGTCAAGATCGACGGCAAGGAGATCACCCGGATGGGATCGCAGCCTGGATCGACCCCCGAGGTGGAGCTGGCCGGCACATTCGATGCCGTGAAGTAACACCGGTCGCGGCCGGCGCCGCGGCGCCTCCGTGCCGTCGATCAGCCGCGCCGCCTCCGGAGGGGCTTGCCCGCGCGCACCGCTTCGATGTTCCGATCCCTCTCCGCCTCGATGCGCCGCCGATCCTTGAGGTAGTCCTCCTCGAGCTTCGCCAGCTTCTCCTGGCCCTCCGGCTCCGACAGGACCTTGGTCCGCTCCGAGGCGTGCAGGATCTCGCGTTCCGCCAGCTTCGCCTCGCACACCGTGCGGATCGCGGCGATCCTTTTCTTCTGCTCGTTCGTCAGGAGGGCCGGAGCGGCCTCTCCGCGCTCGCGGTCGCGCTGCTTCAGCTTCTCGAGGGCGAGCTCGTACGCGCTCTTGGGTGCGTCGCTCATGAGGGCCCCTTCACGTTATAATGCGCGCCAGAATCGGGGTGCATCCACGTCCATGTCGAAAAGCGTCAAGATCGTTTGTCCCTGCTGCGACACGCTCCTGACCATCGATCCAGCCACCGGCGCGGTCCTCCTCGAGGAGCGGCGCCAGCGCCGCGAGCACCAGTCGCTCGACGAGGCCATGAGCCAGGTGAAGGCGCAGCGCAAGGAGGCCGAGGAAAAGCTCGCCCGGGCGATGGATGAGGCGCGCCATCGCGACGAGATCCTTGAGAAGAAGTTCCAGGAGGCGCGCAAGAAAGCCGCCGAGTCCGACGAGCCTCCGCCCCGCCCGTTCGACGCCGACTGAGCTCC
>DAISWT010000415.1:0-2362 GCA_036826235.1 Acidobacteriota bacterium
CCGTTCACCCTGGGCATCATGATGTCCATGATCACCAGGTCGGGCTTCTCCCGCTCCACCATGGCGAGCGCCTGGTCCCCGTCCTCCGCCAGCACGACGGTGTAACCGTCCGTCTCGAGGCTCAGCTTGAGGATCTCGCGGATGTTCGGGGAATCATCGGCGACCAGGATCTTACCGGGCATGGTCGGGTCTCCGCATCACGCCGTCGCGCGTCCCCGCGCGTCGGCCTCCTGCGCGGTCTTGGCACGGGCCGAGGCGTCGTCGAGGAGCGACAGCATCATCTGCATCCCCTTGCCGAGCATCTCGAGCAGACGCACCTGCTCGGGCGTGAGCTGCCCCAGCCGCCCCGACTCCAGAAGCTCGACCGCGCCGCTCATCGAAGTGAGCGGCGTGCGCAGGTCGTGCGCCAGCTGACGGATCGCGTCGCCCTCGCGGGGGCCGAGCGAGAACAGCTCGGTGATCTCCAGGACCAGGGCGGCCGTCGCGCCTTCTCCCCGGCCTCCAATCGGGCCGGCCGAAACGGTGTAGAAACGCTGCCGGTCGAGCTCCAGCGTCACGACGCGTCGCGTCGGCGCGGCCAGTCGGCGCGCGTCGTCGATGGCGGCGGTCACTCCCTCGATGAGGGCGCTCGGCTCCTCCTCGGCGGCCGGGATGCGGGCCGGCGTGGGCGCCTTCAGGACATCCTCCCAGCCGTTGGAACGCAGCACCCAGCCGGCTCTGTCGACCACCAGAAAAGCGGCGCCGACGGACTGGAATCCGATGTCTCCCTGGGTCGTGCCGGATGGCACCTCCGCCACACGCCCGCGGTGACCGTCCTGTCCCGCGCCCGGCGCGGCGCTCGCCTGGCGCTCGCCGCGCGCGCGGTCGCGCGTCTTCGATTGACTCGTCTTCTTGGTCATCCGGACTCCAGCCTCCGGCCCTCCACGGGGCCCGCCACGGCACACCAGCTTCTCTGGGAGCAATATAGGATTGCTGCGTTGCATCGCAAGGGCGTCGACACACGCCAAGGATTTGACGCCGCCCCGGTGCCCGATGCCCTACAGTTCCCCGCTGAGAACCCGGCGCAGCGTGGGTGTGTCGATGTTCGAGCCGGACAGGACGACGGCCACGCTCCTGCCCGCCAGCGTGTCGCGCAGCTTGAAGAGACCGGCGAGGCCGGCGGCGCCGGCTCCCTCGGCGAGGTTGTGCGTGGCGCGCAGGAAAAGACGGAGGGCCTCGGCGATCTCCGCCTCCGACACGGTGACGAAGCCGGCGAGCCCGGCGCGCAGCGCCGGGAAAGTCAGGTCGTAGACGTTGCGGGTGGCCAGGCCGTCCGCGAAGGTGTCGGCGGAGTCCCGGGCGATCGGCCGCCCGGCGTGCCAGGAGTCGTGGATGGCGGAGGCCCGCTCCGCCTGAACGCCGAAGACCTTGAGTTCAGGCCGCAGGTGGCGCGCCACGCTCAGGGCCCCGACCGCCTGCGAGCCGCCGCCGACACCCACGACCAGGGCGTCGAGGCGCGGGGACTCCTCGAGGATCTCCAGCGTGAGCGTGCCGGCGCCGGCGATCACCAGCGGGTCGTTGGTCGAGTGGGCCAGCCGCAGACCGCGCTCCCGCCGCAGCGCCTCCGCCACGCGCACCACCTCGTCGTAGTCCCTTCCCTGCTCGATCAACTCGACGCCGTAGCCCCGCATCGCCTCGTTCTTCTCGGGGTTGTTGCCGACCGGCACGCAGATGGTGACGGGCACGCCCAGCAGACTGCCGGCCCAGGCCAGACCGAGACCGTGGTTGCCGCGCGTGGCCGCGACCACGCCGCGTCGCCGCGCCTCCTCCGGCAGGGCGCTCAGGAGAGCCAGACCGTTGCGCGCCTTGAAGGAGTTCGTGGGGTTGTGGTTCTCGTGCTTGACCAGGACGCGGATACCGCGGCCCACGGCTCCGTCCAGGGGGGCGTACGAGCGCAGCGGTGTTCCAGGCAGAAACGGCCGGATGCGGTCGCGCGCCGCCAGGACGTCCTGAAAGGAAATCGGCCAGACCGGCGGTGGGTCGGGGCTCATGGAGGCGCTCTCCGGGCGCGGAATTCAGATCTCCGCGGCGATCAGGCCGCGCGGGCGCGGGCGCAGCCGCCTGAGATCCTGCAGGATTTCGGTGACCAGGACGTCGTCCGCCGTGATCGCGTAGTCGCCCCGCTCGCTCGCCATGGCCCCGATGCGGATCGGCAGGGCGTAGACGATCCGCCCGAGACGGTTCTTCTTGTCGCGCCGCGCCACCTGCAGGATGTCGGCCGGCGTGAAAGCCGGCGGCACGGCCGTCGGCAGCCCGACCCGGTCGCACAGCGCGGAGATCCGCTCGACCGCGCCGGCCGCCAGAAGACCGAGCCGCGCGGCGA
>DAISWT010000416.1:0-2335 GCA_036826235.1 Acidobacteriota bacterium
ACGTGCAGAGGATGAGCGCCGGCACCGGCATCACCCACAGCGAGTGGAATCATTCCGGGGACCGGATGGTCCACTTCCTGCAGGTCTGGGTTCTCCCGGAGAGGCGCGGTCTGACGCCGGGCTACGAGCAGAAGGCCGTTCCGGAAGAGACGCGGCGCAACCGGCTCGTCCTGCTGGCGTCGCGCGATGGGCGCGACGGCTCCGTGACCATCCGCCAGGACGCGTCCCTCTACAGCGCGCGCCTGTCCCCCGGTCAGACCGTCACCCACGCGATCCCCACCGGCCGCCACGCCTGGCTGCACGTCGCGCGCGGCGCTGTCACCCTGAACGGCCGGGCGCTCGTGGCCGGCGACGGCGCCGCCGTCAGCGACGACACGAGGATCGCCGTCACCGGGGCCGCACTGCCGAAAGACCCGAAAGGCGGCGCCGCGTCCGCAGGGCCGGACGCCGACGTGCTGATGTTCGATCTGGCGTGAGCTGGACGGTCGAGTTTCTCGTCCGCCACGGTTACACGATCGTGTTCGCCTGGATGCTCCTGGAGCAGCTTGGTCTGCCGGTCCCGGCCATCCCGGTCCTGCTCGCCGCCGGGGCGCTCGCGGGAGCCGGACGGCTGAGCCTGCCGCTGGCGCTCGCCGCGTCGACCGCGGCCGCGCTTCTGAGCGACACGCTGTGGTTCGAGATCGGCCGGCGCAGGGGCGTCCGGGTCCTGAACTTCCTCTGCCGCGTGTCGCTCGAGCCGGACTCGTGCGTGCGCCGGACCGAGCAGATGTTCGGGCGCTACGGCGTGCGCTCCGTCGTCGTGTCGAAGTTCGTCCCCGGGCTGAGCACCGCGGCGCCGCCGCTCGCCGGCATCTTCGGGATGCCGCTGCCGCGCTTCCTGCTGTTCGACAGTCTCGGGGCGCTCCTGTACGCGGGGATGTTCACCGGCCTGGGCTATCTGTTCAGCACGGAGCTCGCGCGCATGGCCGAGGGGGCGCTGCGGCTGGGTGAGTGGCTCGGGCTCGTCCTGGTCAGCGCCCTGGCGATCTATGTCCTGGGGAAGATCTGGCAGCGCCGGCGTTTCCTGCGAGACCTGCGCGTGGCGCGCATCACCCCCGAAGACCTGAAGCGGCGCCTCGACGCGGGCGAGGAGGTCGTGATCGTCGACCTGCGACATCCCCTCGACCTGGAGACCGCGCCGTATCTGATCCCGGGAGCGATGCGTCTTTCACCCGAGGATGTCGAGCACCGCCACGGCGAGATCCCGCGCGACCGCGACATCGTCCTCTACTGCACGTGACCGAACGAGGCGACCAGCGCCCGGGTGGCGCTCCTCCTGCACCGGCGCGGTATCACGCGTGTCCGGCCTCTTCTCGGCGGCCTGGACGCCTGGCGCGCCCACCAGTACCCGCTGCAGGAGCACCGTCCGCCGGCGGCCTGAGTGGCGCCGGCCATCAGTCCCGTTCGGTCGACGGGTAGAGCGCGTACCCCACGCCGCTGACGGTGACGAGGTAGCGCGGGCTGGCGGGATCGGTCTCGATCTTCCGGCGCAGGCGGTGTACGAGCTGTTTCAGGAGCTGGCGGTCGCCCAGGCCGCGATAGCCCCAGACGTGCGAGGTCAGCCGCTCCAGGGGGAGCGCGTGCCCGCCATTAGCCAGCAGGAGCTGCAGCAGGCGGGTCTCGAGGTTGGTGAGCCGGACGGCGCCGCCGCCGCGCACGCGCACCGCCTGTTTCTCCACGTCCAGGGACAGGTCCCCCGAGTCCAGCGTCCCCGGCCGCTCCAGGCCGGCGCGCCGCAGCAGGGCGCGCACGCGCGCCAGCAGGGTGCGCGGGCTGAACGGCTTGGTGAGGTAGTCGTCCGCCCCCAGGTCGAGGCCCTGCACCTGGTCCTCCTCCGCCGACCGCACGGTGAGCAGCATCACCGGCGTGGCCGAGCCGGTGGCGCGGATTTTCTTCAGGATCTCGAGACCCGAGAAGCGCGGCAGGTTCACGTCGAGGATCGCCAGGTCCGGGCGCTCGCTGCCGAACGCCGCGACACCCGACGGGCCATCCTGCGCCTCGACGACCAGGTAGCCCGACTGGCGCAGGGCGAAGGCGATGAGCCGCAGCAGCTCGAGATCGTCGTCGACCACCAGGATCTTCACGCCACCCCCTCCGCCGGGAGGATCACGCACAGGCGCGTGCCGCGCGCCGCCCCGTCCCGGCGCCGGGCCTCGACGCGCCCGCCGTGCCGCTCGACGATCGATTTGACGATCCACAGCCCGAGACCCATGCCGCTCTCCTCCGGCTCCTCGCCCGGCGACCGCATGAAGCGCCGGAACAGCACATCGTCGCCCTCGGGCGGCAGGCCCGGCCC
>DAISWT010000417.1:0-2327 GCA_036826235.1 Acidobacteriota bacterium
GGGCGAGACGGCGCTGCTGCTGGATGGGGCAGGACACGTGGCCGGTGTCATCACCCCCACGGAGCGCATCGCCACCCGCACGGTGGTGAACGCGGCCGGGCCATGGGCCGACCGGGTGGGACGCATGGTCGGGCTGGAGCTGCCGCTCAAGCTCGAGCTGATCGAAGAGGCGGTCATCCGCGTGCAGGCGCCCGACACCTACCCGATCGACACGCCGAGCGTCTATGACTTCGTCAACGGGCTGTCCTTCCGGCCGGAGGGGACCGGTCACACCGTCGTCGCCGAGGGCAGCTCCTATTTCAAGGGCGCGCTCGACGCCGACGGCTACCCGACGCAACCGTCCGATCGCTACATCGAGGACGTGTCGATGCGCCTCGCCCGGGCGATGCCGCGCCTGGCCGACGGCACGCCACGGGGCGGCTGGGCCGGCCTTCTCGAGGGCACGCCCGACTTTCATCCCGTCCTGGGCGCGGCGCCGGGTCTCGAAGGGATGATCCTGTGCTACGGATTCTCGGGACACGGTTTCAAGGAGGCCCCGGTGACCGGCCGCCTGATCGCCGAGCTCATCCTGGACGGCCGGCCCAGCCTCGACATCACGCCCCTGTCGTACGAGCGCTTCGCCAGGGGACGGCTCCTCCGGTCGCTCTACAAAGACGACCCGATCATGGCATGACGGCCTGCGATGTCGTCGTCATCGGCGGCGGGCACAATGGCCTGGTGACCGCAGGCTTCCTGGCGCGCGCTGGGTTGAAGGTCTGCGTCCTGGAGCGGCGCGACCTGGTCGGCGGCGCCTGCGTCACCGAGGGCATCGCGCCGGGGTTCCGCGCCTCCACCGCCGCCTACATCGCCAGCATGATGCGCCCCGAGGTCATCCGCGAGCTGGGGCTCGGCCAGTACGGCCTCAAGGTGACGCCGTGCGACCCCCTCCTGTTCGTTCCCAGCCGCACCGGCCGGCCTCTGTTCATGTACCAGGACGCGCGCAGGACCGCGGCGGGGATCGAGGCGATCTCGCCGCGTGACGCGCGCGCCTTCCTCGAGTTCGATGCCGAGATCAAGAGGCTGGCGGCCCACCTCGAGCCGTTCTTCATGGAGCCGCCTCCCGCCCTCGAGGGGGGTCTGGCGTCGCTCAAGGATCTGGCTCGCATCGGCCTGCGGATCCGCCGGTTGAACGACGAGGACGCCGGACGGTTGATGCTCTTCCTGACGGCCAGCGTCATGGACTTGGTGGACGCGCGATTCGAGTCGGCCGAGGTGAAGAACCTGATCGGCTGCTCCAACGTCCTCGGCGCCCACAACGGGCCGATGACCCCCTGCTCGGCGTCGGGTCTCATGTTCCACAGCATGTCGGGCGGCGACGAGCTGTCCCAGGGGTACATGGGACACGTGCACGGCGGCATGGGCACGATCTCCGAGGCGCTGGCGGGCGCCGCCCGGGCGCGCGGGGCGATCATCCGGACGCGGGCGGAGGTCGCCAGGATCCTGGTCGAGAACGGCCGGGCGGTCGGCGTGGCCCTCGGGTCGGGCGAGGAGATCCGGGGGGGCGCCGTGGCGAGCAACGCCGACCCGAAGCGCACCTTCCTCACGATGCTCGAGCCGCGCCACCTCGAAGGGCGCTTCATCGAGGACGTCCGGAGGATCAAGATGGCCGGGCCGTGCGCCAAGATCAACTACGCGCTGGCCGAGCCCCCGGTCCTCGCGCAGTGGCCGGCGGCGGGGCGGGAGCTCTCTCCCGCCGAGAAGTCCGACTTCACCGTCTGTCACGGCATCGAGTACCACGAGCGCGCCTGGGACGAGGCCAAGCACGGCCGGGCCGCGTCCCAGCCGTACGTCGACTGCGTCGTCCCCACGCACGTCGACCCGACCCTCGCCCCGCCCGGCCGCGCGGTCCTGACCGCCTTCGTGCAGTACGCCCCGTATCGTCTGCGGGACGGGGACTGGAGCGTCGAACGCGAGAAGCTCGCCGACCGGGTGACTGATGTGATCGACGAGGTCGCGCCCAACTTCAAGAGGTCGGTCGTGGCGCGCGACATCCTGTCTCCGGTCGATCTGGAGACGCGCTTCGGACTCACCGAGGGGAACATCTTCCATGGCGATCTGAGCCTGGGCCAGCTCTTCCTCGGCCGGCCCGTCCCGGGCTGGGCGCGCTATCGCACGCCGGTCCGCGGCCTCTACCTGTGCGGCGCCGGCACGCATCCCGGCGGCGGCGTCACCGGGGCACCCGGGTACAACGCGGCGCAGCAGATCCTCAGGGACTGGAAGACGAAGCAGCTGCGCTAGTCAGAATGGAACGACCGGCTCCGATTCGCAGCGCGTAGGTTACGCTGCGG
>DAISWT010000418.1:0-2304 GCA_036826235.1 Acidobacteriota bacterium
GGTGGACGTGGTACTCGTCCAGGTCGAGGCGGCCGAACTTCAGGAACGAGGAGGCGGCGGCGACCGGGTCGTGCGTCGCCTCCAGGCCGAACAGGTCCGCCTGGTGCTCCTGCGCGCGGCTGAAGGTCGCAATCGCGGGTCCGACGACGAACAGGAAGACCGAAAGAACGAGACAGATCAGGGGAAGGGATGAAGGCTCGGAGAGCGCCGTGATGCCCAGCGCCGGCCGGCTCGCGATGACGCGGCGCGAGACGCGGTCCACCAGGAAGAGCCCCGCCACGATCAGGGGGGTCAGGAAGGCCACCGTCCTCCAGACGTGGTGCAGCACGTAGTGCCCCATTTCGTGCCCCATGACGAATTTGATCTCGCGCGGCGTGAACCTTTTCAGGATCGTGTCGTACAGGACGATGCGCTCGGTGCCGAGAAGACCGGCGACGTAGGCGTTGCTGTGGCTCGACTGCCGGCTGGCGTCCACCTCGTAGACCTCGTCGGCCGGGATCCCTTCCTGGCGCGCCATTCCCAGGATCTCGGCGCTCAGCCGCGCGTCCTTGAGCGGCGTGAACGTGTTGAACAGCGGCGCGATGAACACCGGAGCGATCGCGATGACCAGGATGGCGAACAGGACCGCCAGAACCGATCCCGCCACCCACCAGCGCCGTCCCAGGCGGCGGATCGCGGCGTACAGGATCACGAAGAAGATCGCCTGCACAATCACCGACACCAGAAGCCCCTTCCCCCTGTCACCCAGCCAGGCGGTGAACGTCTGGTTGGCGAAGCCGTACCTCTTTTCGCGCAGGAAGCCGGCGTAGACGTCCAGCGGAAAAACGCCTGCGAACGTGACCAGCGTGAACAGGGCGGCGTAGGCCGCGACCCGGAGGTTCGGCGACCGTCCGGCCTTCCCGGCCCACCTCTGCAGGGTGGCCGCGAACCCGGAGAAGACGACGATCGCGAGGAACCCGGCGCTCCACAGGGTGTCGACCAGGTACAGCGCGTAATTCCCGTGAGAGTACGACTCCATCCTCGGATCGTCCGGAGGAACGTCCCCCAGGGGATTTTCGAGCAGCGCCGGCGGACCTTCCTCCCCGGCCGCGACGCCGGGCGCCGCCGTTGGCGCCCGTCCCGCGGGCGCTGCGGGGTCCTGCGCCGCCAGGCGCGACCACGCCAGGAGAAGCAGCAGGACGGGCGGCGCGGCGCGTGACGTCCGGTGCGTCAACGTGTCATCTCCCCGAGCGTGACGCCCGGCTCAGGCCTTTCCGCCCCCGGGCCGGTGCGGCGGCGGGGGAGGGCCCCTGGGCCAGCATGCGCTCCCGGATGTGCGCGACCGGGATGGAGCCGTAGGACAGAAGCTCGTCGTGGAAGATCTTCAGATCGAATGCGGCGCCCCGTCGTCGCATGACTTCCTCGCGCAGGTCCAGGATCGCCTGCTTCCCCACCGCATAAGACATCGGTTGCGTCGGGCTGCGCGTGTAGCGCAGGACCTCGGCGCGCGCGTTCGGGGTCTCGAGGCGCGCGATCTCGGTGAGCATGCCGGCCGCCTCCTCCACGCTCATCCCCCGCGTGTGCAGCCCGACGTCGATGACGATGCGGCAGGCGCGCCAGAGCTCGTCCTTCAGCTGCACGACCCTGCTGCGCACGTCCCGGTAGAACGACTGCTCGGCCATGAGCTCCTCGCAGTAGAACGCCCAGCCTTCGATCAGGAGCGGTGTCACGAAAGACCGGCGCACCTTCGAGGCGATGCGGCTCGCAACCGAGAGCTGCAGGTGGTGCCCAGGGTAGGCTTCGTGAGCCACGGTCGACGGGATGGCGGGCCGCATGTGGTCCTGCAGCATGCGCGCGCGGAGCTCGGCCGGGGCGCCCTCGTCCGGCGGCGTCACCCAGAGAACGCCTTCCCGCCCTCCTTCGAACGGCGCCGGCGCCACGTAGGCCGCGAAGGGCGTGACGGTCCTCTGGAACGCCGGGGTCGAAACGACGCGCAGGGTCTCTCCCTCCGGCAGGGTTGCCAGACCGCGCGCCCGCACGAAGTCTCGCGCGCGCTCGACCTCCCGGCGATATTCCTCCACGAACCGCTCTTCGGTCGGGTGATCGGTCTTCCATTCCGCGACCATCTCCTGCCAGGGGCGATGGGGATCGAGATCCCGGGCCGCCTCCTCCAGGCGCGCCTGCGAGGCCGCGATGAGCCGCCGCCCGAACGCCTCGAGGGCGTCCGCGTCCATATCGATCCCGTGCTGCGCGCGAAGCATCAGCTCGAACAGCGGCCTCCCGGAGGCGAAGTCGCCCTTCGCCGCACCCAGGAGCGTCGTCCGG
>DAISWT010000419.1:0-2300 GCA_036826235.1 Acidobacteriota bacterium
TCGAAGAGTCGGACCAGCGGTGCGTGCTCCGCCGCGACCATCGGCAGGTCGTCGCGCACGATCTCGGTCCCGGACAGCTGGATCAGCGGACGCAAATTCACCAGCGCCTGTTCGAGGGCGGCGCCCGCGCTCACTCCGCGGGCGCACTCCACCTCCCGGTCGACCATGACGATGCCGCCCGATGCGTTCACGACCATCCGGACGTCGGATGAGAACTCGCGCCGCGAACCGGCGGTCTCGGGCGGGGCCCCGGCCGCCAGGTTCGCGAACAGGGCGCCGGTGAACGGCCCGGGGCCGGCGGTGCCCCGACGCCTCGCGGCGTTCATGTACTTCACGATGGAATCCACGACCGAGCCGAACCCCGACAGCGGCTTCACGAAATACGCCGCCGCCTGCAGATCGTAGGCGCGGGCGACCTCTCCCGGCCTGCGGGAGCCGCTGAGCACGATCACCGGGATGCCGCGCAGAACCGGGTCGGTCTTGAGATCGCCGAGAATCTCGAGACCGCTCCGGCGCGGCAGGTTCAGGTCCAGCAGGATGTAGTCGGGACGCGCGGCGGCGTCGCTCTTCGCCTCCCTCTGGAGGATCTCCAGGGCCTTCTCGCCGTCGTCGATCACGGAGAGATCGATCGCCGCCGGCAGGGTCTTCAGCGCCATCTTGAAGAGGGTGACGTCCGTGGCGTTGTCCTCGACCAGCAACGCCTTCATGCCTTCACCGTGCCCGGTCGACTCACGGGCGAAGAGTCACGACGTCGGACGGGAGCGCTCGGAGCCGGGAGTCTAGCCAGCGGACCGATTTGAGTCAAGCGAACCCCCGTTTCCGGCCGGCCATTGTACCGGGCCTCCCGGGGCGGTATCATCCTTGGCCTCATGGACATCGTCATCCGCTGCCGCGATCTGCGCAAGGTTTACGACGGCAAGCCTCCCGTCGAGGCGCTGCGCGGCCTCGACCTGGAGGTGCGGGCCGGCGAATGCTTCGGCATCCTCGGCCCGAACGGGGCGGGCAAGACGACCACGGTCGAGATCCTCGAGGGCATTCTCCAGGCATCGGGAGGTGAGGTCGAGGTCCTGGGGCTGCGCTGGGGGCGGAGCGACCGGGCGCTGCGGGAGAGAATCGGCGTGTCGCTGCAGGAGACCAGGCTCGCCGACAAGCTCACCGTCGAGGAGACCCTGGATCTGTTCGGCTCGTTCTATGAGAAGGGTCGCAGCGCCTTGGAAGTCATGGCCGAGGTGGGCCTGACGGAGAAGCGGAGCGCCTGGGTCGTCAAGCTTTCCGGCGGGCAGCGGCAGCGGCTCGCCGTCGCCTGCGCGCTCATCGGCAACCCCGACCTGCTCTTCCTCGACGAGCCGACCACCGGCCTCGACCCGCAGTCGCGGCGGCAGATCTGGGACATCGTCCGCGATCTGCGGCGCCGCGGCCGGACGATCCTGCTCACGACGCACTACATGGACGAGGCGGAGCGGCTGTGCGACCGCGTGGCGGTCGTGGACCACGGGCGCGTGATCGCCCTCGGCACCCCCTCCGAGCTGATCGCCTCGCTCAAGGGCGAGCACGTCGTCGAGTTCGCGGTGAACGGGAACGTCGAGCCGCGCCCTCTCGACCCGCAGAGCCTCCTGGCGCTCCCCTCCGTCCGATCCGTGCGCAGCGAGCCGGGCGGCGTCCTGATGACCGTCGACGAGCCGCACGTCGCCATCCCGGCCCTGCTCGAGCGGCTCGGGCGCGAGGGGCACGGTCTGTCACGCCTCGCGACGCGCCACGCCAGCCTCGAGGACGTCTTCGTGGCGCTCACCGGAAGACGCCTGCGCGATGAGTAGACGGCACCCGTTCCTTCTCCTGGTCCTCGCCCGGATGCGCGAGCTGATGCGCGAGCCGGAGGTCGTCTTCTGGGTGTTCGTCTTTCCGATCCTCCTGGCGGTGGGTCTGGGTGTCGCCTTCCGCAACAAGCCGCCCGACGAGATCGCCGTCGGCGTGGTCGCTGCCGCCGGCTCCGACCGCGTGGTCTCGGCCCTCCCGCCGGCGGGCGGCTTCCGCGTCGTGACCATCTCCGCCGACGAGGCCGCGGACCGCCTGCGTCTCGGCAAGGTCGCCCTCGTCGTGGTGCCGGGACGATCGTACGAGTACCGCTACGACCCGACCCGACCCGACAGTGTCCTGGCGCGGCAAAAGGTGCATGACGCCCTCGAGCGCGCCGCCGGGCGCGCCGACCCCGTCGAGGTCCACGAAACCCTCGTCACGGAGCCCGGGGCCCGCTACATCGACTTCCTCATCCCGGGCCTTCTGGGCATGAACATCATGAGCGG
>DAISWT010000420.1:0-2300 GCA_036826235.1 Acidobacteriota bacterium
CGACCATGGCGATGAAGGCGCCGACGCCGATGATGATCCCGAGCGCCGTCAGGAAGGAACGCATCGTGTTCCGCCCCAGGGCGCGGAAGGCGAGACGC
Organism: Acidobacteriota bacterium; assembly: GCA_036826235.1. Lineage (GTDB taxonomy): Bacteria > Acidobacteriota > Polarisedimenticolia > Gp22-AA2 > Gp22-AA2 > Gp22-AA3. Next base: position 99 of record DAISWT010000420.1, read on the forward strand.
AGGACGGACCACGGGCTCACGGCCGCACCCCGATCGCCCCGGCTGGCGTGGGCTGCAGGGCCGCGATCGGGGCGCGCCGCTCGTCGGAGACGATCAGCCCGTCCTTGAGCTGAAGGACGCGGGAGGTCCAGGTGGCGATGTCGGGCGCATGCGTCACCAGCACGACGGTCAGACCGCCCTCGCTCAGCCCGCGCAGGAGGGCCATGACTTCGCCGCTGGTGCGCGAGTCGAGGTTGCCGGTCGGCTCGTCGGCCAGGAGCAGCCGGGGCTCTCCGACCAGTGCCCGGGCGATCGCCACACGCTGCTGCTGGCCGCCCGACATCTGGCCCGGATGGTGCTCGAGGCGGTCGCCCAGGCCGATCTGGCGGAGCGCCTCGATGGCGCGCCGCCGCCGCTCCGCGGCTGGCACGCCGGAGTAGACCAGCGGCAGTTCCACGTTCTCCACGGCGCTGGTGCGGGCCAGGAGATTGAAGCTCTGAAACACGAACCCCATGGTGCGGTTGCGCACCTCCGCCAGGGCGTTGCGGTTCAGACCGGAGACCTCCCGGCCCTCCAGGAAGTAGCGACCGGAGGTGGGGCGGTCGAGACAGCCGATGAGATGCATGAGGGTCGACTTGCCGGAGCCCGACGCCCCCATGATGGCCACGAACTCGCCTGCTTCGACGTCCAGCGAGACACCGGCCAGGGCCCGGACCTCGACTTCGCCCGCGTGGTACACCTTGGTGACGTTGTCGATCCGGATGAGAGGAGCGCCCGCCATCGCCGCTCCGCTAGAGCGGTCGCCGGAACGCCGGCGGCACGTTGGTGCCCGGCGCGTCGACGGCCTCGGTGATCAGCGCGTCACCCTCGTGCAGGTCCCCCTCGGCGACTTCGGTGACGCTGCCGTCGGAGATACCGGTGTGGATGGCGATCGGCTTCGGCTGGCCGTCGCGCAGCACCCAGACGATGCGACGATCGCGCTCGGGGCGCGGCGCACTCGCGGCGATCGCGGAGGGTGGCCGGAAGCGCAGCGCAGCGTTGGGTAGCTTCAGCGCGTCGTCCTTCTGCGCGAACGTGAAGGTGACGTTGGCGGTCATTCCGGGCCGCAGCTTCAGATCGGAGTTGTCCACGTCGATCACCGCGTCGTAGGTGACCACGTTCTGCACCGACTGCGGGGCGTTGCGGATCTGGCGGATCACCCCCTTGAAGGTCTCCCCCGGAAACGCGTCCACGGTGAAGGACGTCGGCATCCCGTCGCTCAGCTTGCCGACGTCCGCTTCCGAAACGTTCGTGTCGACCTGCATCTTGCGCAGATCCTGCGCGATGGTGAACAGCGTCGGCGCCTGCAGAGAGGCCGCCACCGTCTGGCCCACGTCCACATTGCGGGAGATCACGACGCCGTCGATGGACGAGGCGATGGTGGTGTAGCCGAGGTTGACGTCGGCCTGGTACAGCGAGGCCTGCGCTTGGGCCACGGCCCCTTCCATCGCCTTGACCTGGGCGTCCGCCGCCTGCGCGTTGGCGTCGGCGGTGTCAAGATCGGCCTGGGCGATGAGCCGGTCCTTCTGGCCGAGGACCTTGGCTCTCTCGAACTGCCGGTGGGCGTCGACCGCCTGGGCTTTCGCCTTGGCGAGGGTTCCCTGGGCGGCCGCCAGGTTCGCCTTCGCCTGCTCGACCTCGGCGCGGAAGAACTGCGGGTCGATCTTGGCCAGGATCTGCCCCTTGCGGACCGGGCTGTTGAAGTCGACGTACAGGTTCTGGATCCTTCCGGAGACCTGCGTGCCGACCTGCACCGTCACGAGCGCCGACAGCGTTCCCGAGGCGGTCACCCGCGCGACGATTCTGCCGCGCTCCGCCTTGACGGTCTCGTACTTGGGGTCGCCGGCCGAGCGCCGCGTGCTCCCCACGGTCAGGAGGGCCACGCCCCCCGCCAGGAGCACCACACCGGAGATCCACAACGCGCGGCGTTTCATGTGCCTAACATACCCCGACACCCCCATCTCTACAAACGCCGCGGGGGCCCGGGCGGTTACACGGGTCATCCGCCGCCACGGGTATAATCGCGCCGACGGAGAGCCGGCAGTGAACGTGACGGAGCTGAAGCGAATCCTCGAGCGCGTGCGCGCCGGCAAGGCCTCGCCCGACGAGGCACTGCGGCGGCTGAAGACCCTGCCCTACGAGGACCTCGGCTTCGCCAAGGTCGACAATCACCGGCAGCTGCGG
>DAISWT010000421.1:0-2299 GCA_036826235.1 Acidobacteriota bacterium
CCGGGTCGACCCTCGTGGCGCGGCGCGCCGGCAGGTAGGCCGCCGCCAGCAGCACACCGATCAACAGCAGGCCCGCCGCGGCCACCAGCCGCGGGTCGCCGGGCTCCACCCCGAACAGCAGCGACCGGGCCAGCCCTCCGGCGGCCAGGGCGGCGGGGATGCCGATCGCCAGCCCGATCGCGGCGAGCCTCATCGCCTCGCGCAGCACCAGGCCCCGGACGCTTCCCTGGCTCGCGCCGAGCGCCATGCGGATGCCGATCTCGGGCGTCCGGCGCGCCACCGTGTAGGCCATCACCCCGTACAGCCCGATCGCGGCGAGCAGGGCGGCCAGCAGGCCGAAGCCGATCGACAACCCCATGAACATCCGCTCGTTGGAGAGCGACTCGTCCCGCTGCCGGACCAGCGTCTTGATGGCGTAGACCGGCAGACCGGCGTCGCGCCGGCGCACCGCCTCCCGGGCGGAGGCGGCCAGCGCCACCGGCGCCTCGGTCGATCGCAGATAGAAGGTCGCTTCGCCGAGATGAGGGTTCTGCGAGTACGGCAGGTAGACGAAGGGCCGATCCTCCTGTCTCACGCCGCTGTGCTTGCTGTCCTTCACCACGCCGACGATTTCGATGTCGAGCTGGACGGCCGAGCCCGAGCCGAAGGCGAAATGCATTCCGAGCGGATTCCGGCCGGCGAAGTACTTCCGCGCCATCGTGGCGTTGATGAGCGCGACCTTGGGGCCGGTCGACGCGTCGGATTCGGAAATCTCCCGGCCGGAGAGCAGCGGGATCCCGAGCGTCGAGAAGTAGCGCGACCCGACCCAGTTCTTGAGCACGTGGGGGTCGTCGTCGCCCTGCGTCGCGAACCCCTGGATGGTGACGTTGGACGATTCGTCGTTGCCGCTGAGCACGGCGATCTGGGCTGCGCTGGCCGACGTGACGCCAGGCAGGGTGGCGAGATCGGCGCGGACCTGATCGACGAGGGCCGCCGTCCGCTCCGGAGAATAGCCGCTCAACTGCGGATCGACCGAGAAGGCCAGCAGGTTGTCCGCGCGGATGCCGAGGTCCACCCGCTCCAGATGTCTGAGGTTGAGGGTAAACAACCCGGCCGTGACCAACAGGACTGTGGTGAGGGCGATCTGGGCCACGACGAGACCCTTGCGCAGGCGAACCTGCCCAATTCCCGTTCCGGTGCCGGCGCCCTGCTCCTTGAGCGCCGTCACCAGGTCGGGCCGCGTGGCACGCAGCGCCGGGATCAGACCGAACGCCAGAGCGGTCACGAGGGCGGTGCCGAAGTTGAACGCCAGGAGCCGCGGATCGAGATTCGCGTTCAGCCCGGCCATGCCCTGGTTCTGCGGGAACGTCGCCAGGATGGCGTCGATGCAGCACGCCGCGATCAGAAGACCCGCGACCCCGCCCGCGAGGCCGAGCAGCAGGCTCTCCACCATCAGCTGCCGAAGCAGGTCCCTGCGCCGCGCACCCAGCGCCAGGCGCAGCGCGATCTCCCGCCGGCGCGCCACGCCTCGCGCCAGCAGCAGACCGGCGACGTTGGCGCAGGCGATCAGGAGCACCAGGACAACCAGTGCCGACAGGAGCAGCAGCCCGTCCCGCGCGTCCTGCTGCAGGACCTGGCGACCCCCGCCTCCGGGGGTCAGCAGCATCGTCTTCGCCAGGAAGCGGTCGCGCGTCTGCGCGGGCAAGCCCGTGAGCTCGGCGAGGTCCCGCTCCAGGAGTGCGGGCACGACCGACAGCAGGCTCGCCTCCGCGCCGGCGCGCGAGACGCCGCGCCGGAGCCGGCCGATCATCTGCAGCCAGTAATCGTTGCGATGGTCCATGCCGTCCCAGTTGGGCGTCATCTGCGCCTTCATCTGCATCGGGATGAACAAGTCCGGGACCTGGCCCACCTGGACGCCGCTGAAAGGAGCCGCGGCGACGCCGACCACGGTCAGCGTGTGGCCGTTGACCACCAGGCTCTGATTCAGGACCGCCGGGCTGGCGCCGAAGCGGCGCGTCCAGTAGCCGTGGCTCAGCACCGCCACGGCGGATCCGCCCGGCCCGGCGTCGTCCTCCGGAATCAGCAGGCGTCCGAGGGCGGGGCGCACCCCCAGGACCTCGAAGTAATTGCCGGAGACCAGCTCACCCGCGGCACGCTCGGTCTGTCCCTGCCCGGCGACGCTCAGTGGGATCGGGTAGCGTGCCAGGAGGCCGCTGAAGCAGGTGTTGTTCACCCGCAAATCCATGTAGAAGGGATAGGAGAACGACTGCGCTCCGTCGTCGATGTCGCTCTCGACCCGTCCGCGCTTCGGCCCCGGCAT
>DAISWT010000422.1:0-2263 GCA_036826235.1 Acidobacteriota bacterium
CACCCCGGCGGCGGCGTCATGGGCGCCCCCGGCAAGAACGCCGCCCGGGAGATCCTGCGCGACGTCAGGCGCTGAGGCTACCGAGGCGGGACCGGCACCGTCTCGAAGTAGGCCGTGGACGGGACGAGCCTCGCGGCCACGAGGCGTGCGGGAGGCGGATCCGGAAGCGCGTCCGCGGGCTGCGCCATCCGTCCATCCCAGAGATAGATCCGTCGCGGGCCCGCGGTCGCGGGATCCGCTGCCACCGCCAGCGTTCCCGTGCGCGCCGGCCTGACCGCGTTGATCAGATCGGGGAGTGCGATCAGCCCGCCCACGCCCTGGTCGCGCTCCGGGATCAACTTTCGCACGTTCCCCCTCCGCTCCATGAGGTCGGTCAGGACGGGGATCGCGGTGCGTGGCTTCGTCTCGGCCACGATCAGGGTTTCGCCGGGAGAGAGCGCGGCCGCGGGACCGCGCAGCGTCTCGAAGCAGGCGCGATAGGGCTCGGCGAGGAGCCGGTAGTCCGCGATCTCGCGCTGCACGAAGACGGCGTTCGCCGCCGCGAGGAGAAGCGCCGCCACCCCGCCGAACCCGAGGATCGTCCGGCGGATTCCGGGGGAGAGGCGCGGGAACCCGGGGTGCGCGACCAGGCCGCAGGCGAGGAGCGGGTAGCCGATCGACAGGAGATACAGGTACCGCGAGGACACCTTCTGGAGCGGCAGGACCGCCGCGGCGCAGAACGCGATCCAGAGGAGCCCGAGCAAGGCCGGGGAGGAGCGGCGGCAGAGCAGAAGCAGGCCGGCTCCGGCCGCCGCGAACAGGGCGAAGCCCACGATGCTAAAGTCGTACCGGTCGCCGAGACCGATCGGACGCAGCACCACGAACGGCAGCTTGAGAAGCATCGCGCCCATCCCTTCGCCGGTGGTGTCATACCCGGACTTGCAGGCGACGTTGAACACGACGAACGCGGCGGCGAGCGCCCCGACCGCGAGCGCGGTGTTCCTGCGGGCGGCCCGGTCCCGCGCGAAGGCGGGCGCGAGCAGCATCGGGAAGAAGGCGACTTCCTTCGTGAGCAAGGCGGCGGCGAACAGCGCCCCGGCCCAGAGGACCCTCCGCCGCGACGACCCCGTGAGGACGAGCAGCGCCGCCAGAACGAAGAGCGCCGCGAGCGAGTGACCGCGCGCCGCGGGCCAGATGACGGCCTCCGAGATCCGGACGCCGGTGCCCCAGAGAAGACCCGTGGCCAGGGACGCCCAGGGGTTTCCCGCCAGGCGCGTGCAGAGGAGCACGAGCAGCGTCGTGTTCGCCGCGTGAACGAGGAGCGACGTCGCGTGGAAGACGGCCGCCGCCCCCCCGCCGACGAGGTAATCGACGATGAAGCTCGCGTGCAGGACGGGATTGAAATCGCGGTAGAAGACGCGGAAGAGATACCCGGGCCGCTCCAGCGCGGGCGTCATCCGGCCGAGCCATTCGTAATCGTCGGAGAAGAAGCCGGCGCCGAGCGCGCCGGCGTACACGGCGAGGGTCAGCGCGCCGAGAGCCGCCGCGGCCCACGCCTGCCAGCGGGGCCGCGGCTCCGGCCGCGGGTCGGTCTCCGTCACGCCGAGGCTCACGCCTCCTTGATGGTGGGCGGCTCCTTCGGGGCCGAGGCCTTGTAGGTCGGGCGCGCCGTGACGCGTCCGATCCAGGCGCCGATGTTCGGGTATTTCGCGTCGGGAAGGACACCCAATATCTTCAGACTGCCGGTGAGCGCCGGGACGAGCGCCGCGTCGGCCAGCGAGAAGACGTCCCCTCCGAACCAGGTCCGTCCCTTCAGCTCCGCTTCCAGGCGCTGCAGGTGCTCGTGCACTCTGATGCGCGACTCCTCCAGCAGCTTGTGATCGACCTTGTCGGCCTTCTTGCGGTAGAGGATGGGCGGCTGATAGTCGAACTGCGAGTTCGTGAAATCACGGATGGCCGGGTAGACGTACTGGTCGAAGGTGTCCTCGATCATGCGCACGCGGGCGCGCTCGTAGGGGTCTTTCGGCAGCATCGGCGGCTGCGCGTGGACCTCCTCGAGATACTCGTTGATGACGGTCGACTCGTAGATCGTGCGGCCATCGTCCAGGACGAGAACCGGCGTCTTGCGGAACGGGTTCAGCTTCGCGAAGGCCGGGTCCTCGTTCTTGTTCTCCGGGACGATCATGTCGTATTTGACCTTCTTCTCGGCCAGGGCTACGCGGACCTTCCATCCGAACGGCGAGCGGTCGAAAGCGTAGAGCTTGAGCATCGGGGTCTCCTCGTG
>DAISWT010000423.1:0-2258 GCA_036826235.1 Acidobacteriota bacterium
GGAGGTCTCGCTGCTGACCTTGAGGAACGGCAGGTAGCGCGCCAGGGAGAGCAGACGGGCGGCCGCCGCGGGCAGCGTATCGAGCTGGGTCCGCTGGGTGCGGTCGGAGCGCGTCGTCCCGGTCGTGTCGTTCGCGCCGATCAGGTAGCGCACGCGATGACCGTCCCGGAGGCCGAGCCACTTGACGCTCCGATCCCAGGTGATGAAGTCCCCCGCCACGGCCCAGCGGGCCCCGACGATCTCTCCCTCGAGCAGGCGTCCCGACGGATACAGTGGATCCGGAACCAGGCGGACCGAGACCTTGGCCCAGCCCGAACGGCGCGCTTCGATCTGCCCGACCCGGACGGTCGTTTCGCTCGGCTGGAAGTCGGCCTGGGCGAGAGCGACGAAGGCGAGGCCGGCGCCGAAAAGGAGCACCGGGATCTCGAGGAGGAGGCCGAGCAGACGGTCCTGGATGGTGCCGCTGCGATACGGTGCGCCGTAGGTGAACCGGGCGCGCACGGCCTGGAGGAGACGCCAGCTGCCGCGCGCGCACAGCACGATGCCGGCGGTCGAGATGAGAGCCGCGAGAATCTCCAGCCGGCCGATTCCACCCATAACGGGCGGATCGTATGCTCCGCACTTTTCCGCGTCAACGAGGGGGTTTCCCGGCCCGCGCTTGACTGGAGCGGCCCGGTCGCGGATACTGCGCGCCCGGAGGCGGGGGCGGCGGCTGAACGGCCGGGTGACGGGACGGAGGACGAGGATGGACAGGTGCCGTTTCACGAGCAGCTGGGGAGGCGTGGTGCGCTGCGGAGAGCCGGCCTACCGCCTGGGCTTCTGCCGCTTCCACTTCGACTGCTACGTGCGCGGGGAGATCGACATCCGCGGGGTCATCTCGGAGCGGGTCACCGACCAGGAGCGACGGCGCCAGATCAATTTCCACGGGCTGCCGTCGGAGCGGACGACGACCTCCGCTGCCTGAACGGCTTCACCTGGTAGAGCCAGACCGCCCGATTGTGCTCCTTCAGGTTGGTCGAGAAGAAGTGTCGCCCTGTGTTCATCGAGACGAAATACAGGTAATCGGTTCCGGCAGGCTCGACCGCGGCCTGCAGCGCGGCCGAGCCGGGATTGCCGATCGGCCCCGGCGGCAGTCCGGAGTAGCGGTAGGTGTTGTAGCGCGAGTCGATCTTCAGATCATTCTTCTTGATATTGCCGTCGAAGCTGTCGCGCATCTCCAGGGCGTAGATGACAGTCGGATCGCACTGCAGCCGCATGCCCAGTCTCAACCGGTTGTAGAAGACGGAAGCGACCAGGGGATCCTCGTCAGCGTGGGCCGTCTCCCACTCGACCATCGACGCCAGGGCCACCGCCTCACGGACCGTCAGCCCGCGCGCCGCCACCTTCTCGATCCAGGACGGCTGAAAGACCTCGCGGAAACGGGCGACCATCATCCCGACGATCGCCTTGGGCGAGGTTCCCTTCTGCAGCGTGTACGTGTCGGGGAACAGGTACCCCTCGAGGTCGGTCGCCTCGGGATCGAGATCGGCGATCAGGGAGACGTCCCGGTACGCGTCGAGGTACTCCTCTTCCGGCCCGAAGCCCGCGCGCACGAACAACGCGAAGACCTCTTCCGAGCGCACGCCCTCCGGGATGGTCACCCGGTGATAGTAGACGTCCCCGGAGATCAGCTTGTCGAACACCTCGCCCGGCGTCATCGGCCGGATGAAGTAGTACTCCCCCGCCTTGATGCCACGGACGCGGCCCGTCAGCCTCAGGTAGCCGAGGGCCAGGGACGAGCGCTGGATGATGCCGTGCTCCTCGAGGATCTGCGCGGCGCGCGCCGCACCGGTGCCCTCCGGGATCTCGACGAAGGCGAACGAAGCGCCGTAGCCCCGGTACGGGATCGAGGCCCACAGGAAGATCTGGGCGGAGACGGTCAGGGCGATGACCAGGACGACGCCGGCGCTGGCGCCCAGGAGCCAGTGATCGCGAAGCCAGTGCGGCAGACCGCTCATTCAGACACCCGGCCGCCCCGGGAATCCAGATAAGCCTGCAGGACGATCACCGCGGCCACCTGGTCGATCACCCGCCGGCGGCGCGCCCGGCTGACGTCGCCGGAGATCAGGATCCTCTCCGCCTGGACGGTCGTCAGCCGCTCGTCCCACGGAATGACCGGCAGCCCGGTCGCCCCGCGGATCGTGCCGATGAACGCCTCGGTGATCCGCGCCCGCGCCCCGCGTCCCCCGTCCATGTCCAGTGGCAGGCCGACGACGATG
>DAISWT010000424.1:0-2219 GCA_036826235.1 Acidobacteriota bacterium
GCGGTCACAGTATCCAGTGCCGGACCGAAGCCGTGAAAGATCCCGCCCAGTAGCGCCGCCGAGCCGCCTGCGAAAGTCGCCGCCGCCCAGAGGGCGATCGATCGCTGATCGGTGATGAGCGTCGACGGTTCGGCGATCGTCAGATTCGTTCCACGACGGCGATCCGCTCCCCTTCCGCCAGATCGGCGCGGCCACGGATCCCCGAAAGATACAGCCGCCGGAGGTCGGCCGGCGACGGCAGGTCGCGCAGGTGAAACCCGCGATCAGCGAGAAAGGCGGAAAGCGCCTCCGGCCGGAGGCCCCAGAGGAAGGGCTCGCCCTTCCAAGCGAGCCAGGCGTCGCCCGACCTCCTGCTCCGGAGGAACCCGGGGCGTCCACCGGGGCCGACCTCCATGAAGGTGAAGATGAACCGGTTCCCGGGTCCCCCACATCGGTGCGCCGAGGCGAAGGCTCTATCGACGCCATTGGAGTGGAGGTACATCAAGACACCCTCCATGATCAAAAGCGTTCGCGCGGCTGGGTCGTAACCCGGCCAAGCGGCGAGGATCTCGTCGGCGCCTTGTCGCGTGAAATCGGCGGACAGAAGCTTCAGGTTCCCTCCTGGACGCACCTCCTCGCCGCCCAGGACCTTGCGCTTGGCGCCCTGTGTCGTGGGGTGATCGAGCTCTACGAACATCGTCCGCGGGAACTCACGGTGCAGCCGAATTGCCAACGCGTCGAGGCCGGCGCCCAGGATGACAACCTGACGCGCTCCCTCCGCCAGAGCGCGCCGGGTTTCGTCCTCGATGAACCGCTTGCGGACTGCATGGTGCAGCATGAGGCCGGGGAGCGCGAGGCGCTCGACGGTCCTCATGATCAGGCGGAACCACGGGCACGGCAGGCCGCGCGTGAGGATGGCGGCCCGGAGCGGCGAGTGCGCCCTGAGAAGGCGGAGGGTCGCCTCCGCCGCCTCCTTCGGAACGAGATGACCGAGACCCGGCTCGTGGTGGATGAACAGCACACCGGAGGCGACCACCCCCGCCGTGCTGCTCGCCCGTCCCTCCTTCACGGAGCGCCGTCGGCGAGGGATCGATACTGCCGGTACCAATCGCTCTGGAAGATCTCCGAGGAGTCGTACTTCTTCTTGAGGCGCAGGAAGGCGGGGAACTGCGGGTAGCAGGTGGTGATCTGCTTCGCGGTGGCCCAGCGGTGACTGGTCAGGAAGTACGAACCGCCGTGACCGATCGCGAGATCGATCAGGCGCCGGAACCTCGCGGCGGCACGCTCGATGCCCTGAGGCGTCCGAACGACGTGCAGGTTGAAGATGACGCAGGCGTAGCGCTCTTTGGCCCAGGCGAGAAAGGTTTCGTCGTCCTTTTCGATCAGACGGATCGTCCCGTAGATCGGCCCGAACCCCTCAGCGCGGAAGAAATCCCGCGCCTCGCCCATGAACGCGGTCAGGTCGCCGCGCGGCACGTAGACCTCGGTGATCATCTCGGACCCCTTGTCGGTCGATCCAAGCCGCCGATCCAGATCCTCGTGGTAGTTCTCGATGTAGACGCCCATCTGGTGAGTGTCGGACCAGTAGACCTGGCCCGGGGTCGACAGGTAGTAGCGCGCGTACATCTCGAACGCTCTCGTCTTGTCGGTGTGCGCCAGGTAGTACAGCTCCTTCCAGTTCTCCGCCGACAGCTCCTTCTGACCCTCTGCAATCGGGGTCGAGGCGGCGACTGGCCGGTAGCAGGAGAACACGCCGCGCTTCAGGAAATCGGGCGAGACCGGATCGATCGCATACTGGAAGTCGCCGTACAGGTAACCCTCGGCGATCCGTTTGTCGAAAGCCGGCATGAGGTTCTTGAGGTCGAGGACCTCGACCACCCGCTCGACCTTCTGCCGCGGCGCCAGGCGGAGCGTCACCCGAGCGATGACGCCGAACAATCCGTATCCGCCGATCGCCAGCCGGAATAGCTCGGGATTCTCGCGCCGGCTACAGCGGCGTACCTGGGCGCCGGAGTCGACGAGCGTGAAGTCCTCGACGTCCTGAACGATTGGTTTCAGCCTCAGCCCCCGACCATGGGCGTTGGCGGACAGCCCGCCTCCCAGGCTCAGCCGGTCAGCCCCGGTCTGCTTCTGCCGGATCCCCCACGCCCTCCCGACGTCCTTCTGCGCGGCGACGAGGTAATCAACTAGCCGAACTTGCGCATTTGAGGGGCCAGATGGCGGCCAAGTGCCCGATTTTG
>DAISWT010000425.1:0-2214 GCA_036826235.1 Acidobacteriota bacterium
CCATCTTTTCTATCGCGGCGAGTTTTTCAATCACCGGCCCCAGCGAAGTATCCGGCCTCTCCCAAACCCGCAGGCCGGCGAGGTACTGCCCGTTCCCTTCCAAATGCTGAATCCCGACGGTCTGATCCTGCCGGAACTTGTCGAAAGTCAACGAAGCGCTCGCGCCCGCTTTGCCGTCCTTTTGACTGCCGGAAAAGCCAAAGCCTCCACATTCATCGCCCTCCTCGTTGAAGAAGATCACGCCCGGCGGCCAGGTGGATGGGTCGCAGTTGTAGACCCCGCCCTTGACGTTGCCTCCCGCGGCGAACAGGCATGAGCCGGCGGCGTGATCGGTGCCGAAGCTGCCGTTCTCCTTGGACGTCCTGCCGAACTCCGACAGCGTGACCACGACGGTGTCCTGCCACACCGGCGCGTAGGCGCGCGGGTCGGTGGCGGCGCCCGACAGGACGACGTGCAGCGACCGCATGCCGTAGGCGAGCCAGGACAGGAGCTGCGCCTGCGTGCCGGTGGTCGAGCCCTGGCTGTTGTGTGTATCGAAGCCCGACAGCTCGGTGCCGGCGATGCGGGTGCCGTTGGTGTTCGAGGCATCGCTCTCGAGCATCGACAGGGCACAGATCTTGAGCGACTTGAAGAACCCGTAGGAGGTGGCGGCGAACTTTCTCCCGTTCGGCCCGGACGGATCGGGCGGGTTGGTCGCGTCGCTCACGGGGAACAGCGAGTATCCCGTGCCCGGGTCCTTCGGATCCCAGTGCGTCTGGTCCCAGGCACGGTAGGTGTCGAGCGTGTCGATCAGCTTGACGCTGGTGTCGGTGAGCGCCGCCCGGTACGGATCGAGACCGGTCAGATCGGTGTAGATCGTGCGCCAGGAGTTCATCAACTTCGACCGCTTCGGATCGGGGAGGATGTAGTCGAACGAGTCGGGGTTGGCGACGTTGACGAAATTCTCGGCGCCGCGCAGGATGACCGGCGGCAGCGCCTGCACGGAGAGCGCCGGCAACTTCACGCCCTGGTCGACGGCACTGTCCACGATGTAGCGGTACAGCCAGCCCTCGTACGATTTCGGGTCCGCCGGGTTGCCGTTCTCCCAGGTCCTCTGATCGTCGAAGTGCGAGCGGCTGTTGTTCGCGAAGCCGGCGCGGTGCACCACCGCCAGGCGGCCTGTACCGTAGATCTCCGTCAGGTCCGCGAGAGCCGGGTGCAGTCGCGCGAAGCCGTTGAGATCGATCGAGGAGGCCGGAGGGATGTACAGAGTCGGGCGGTTCAGGGCGCTGTAGTCCGGGTCGCCCCCGGGGATGACCGCGTTGAGCCCGTCGTTCCCTCCTCGCAGGAAGATGAAGATGAGCCGCTTGTTGTTGAACGGCCCCGTCCCCATGGCGTAGCGGATCCAGGGCCCCGGAAAGAGCGTGGCGATGCCGACTCCCGCCAGCGTCAACCCGGCACCCCTCAGGAACGATCGACGCGAGCAGTCACACCCGGGGGTCTCGTTCATCATCGCCTCCTACTGCTCCGTGAACTCGGGGAAGCCCAGCATGAAGCCGGCGGTCTCGCGAATCCGCGCGTCGTTGTAAGGGCCGGTGACCCCGTTGTCGTCGGTGTTCAGGTAGACGACCGCCGCCTGACGCTCCTCCGGCGACAGCCGCCCTCCGAACAGGGCGTCGGCCAGGAAGTCCACGATCGCCGCCGCGTTGTTCGGTGACGGCGCGGTCGAGATGCCATTGGCGTTCAAGAGCCCGATCACGTCGGCGCCGAAGCTCGACCCGGTGCGCGCCGTCATGTCCAGGCCGAAATTCTGCCGCGCCAGGAGGTTGTTGGTGTCGAGCCAGTCTCCGCCGAGCTCGGAATAGCCGGTCGGCACCGGATTCATGTGGAACATCTCCTGCATCGGAGACAGGTAGAGCCGCGTGACCGTCAGGCCGTCCGTCTTGCCGCGCACCGCGCGCAGCGCCGAGGCGACGTGCTCGAAGGGCGTCTTGAGCTTGTTCCCCACCGCGTCGGGGCTGCTGAACTCGGCCACCTGCAGGACGGCCAGCAGGACCTCGCGCAGGTCGCCGATGCCGCGCGGGTTGGCGGGGCTCTTCCAGGCGGCCACCACGGCGTCGATCATCGTCTGGGCGGGACTCTCGTCGACGAAGCGCTGCAGGAGCTCCCGGGCGATGAACTTCGCCGTCGAGGGGTGGGCCACGATGGCGTCGAGCGCCAGGTCGGCGTCGTTGA
>DAISWT010000426.1:0-2179 GCA_036826235.1 Acidobacteriota bacterium
GTCAGTCGCTGAACAGCTTGTCGATGTCCTCGTCGGTGATCTCCGCGAACGGAGACCCGCCCGCCGCGGCCTTGCGCGGCGACGCCGATTTCTTCAGCATCACGTCCAGGATGGCCGCCAGCTCCGTCGATCCTTTCTTGACCCGGAGCCGCACCAGACCGAGGGACGATCGTTCGTCGAAAATGACCACCAGGATCACGCGCCCGCCCACCACCGAGATGTGCAGGTTGTCCCTCTCGCCCTCGTGGAACAGGACGGAGAACTCCTTCTCGCCGATCAGGCGCGCCAGCGAATCGGTGGCGGCGACGTTCCCCGCGGCGAGCGAGGCGAGGGCCGTGGTGTCGATGGCGCTCAGCTCGCCAATCGCCGCGATCTGCTGACCGTTCTTGTCCACGAGGAAGACAACCTTGGCGTTACACTCCGCGCGCAAGCGCGAGATGACGTCGCGGATCTTCGTGAATTCTTCTTCGTGAAGAACCAAGTCGGTACCAGGCATGCCGCGGATCCTCGGCTCCCCCTGCCGTGCCGGTGCGTCAGCCCGATGACAGACGGATGCCGGCGCGTGTCAATATGGGGCAGTCGACCGCAAAGATCAACGGCCCCCCGGGTTCGGGCGCCCGGACAGTCTTCTAGCCCCTGGGCAGATCAATCGATTCCACGCGGAGCCGTCCGGCGGCGGCGCGGGCCGCCGCGCCGTCCTGCCCGAAGAACTTCTCGCGAGGGATGAAGGAGAATCCGCACGGGATGTCCGGAGACAGGATATCGCGGTCTCGCAGGTCCCGCTCGTCGATGGGGAACAGGCGGCAGACCTTGGGCTTGAACTCGTGGATCGTGCAGCGCACAGGCTGTGAGCGCCGATCGAGCAGCGGGCAGGTGAACATGAGGTTGCAGCAGGCGCCGGTGCGGTCGCAGCTCCCGACGCGCCGGGCCAGGCTTTCGCGCACGTAGGCGGGGCGAAAGTGGGTGAGATAGAAGCGGCGGACCTTGCCCCAACCGAGCGTGGCGCGCTCGTGGAACGTCAGGCTCGAAGGCTTTCTCACGGTTGTCCCCGGCGTCGCCCCCGGGCCCCTCGCGGCCTCAGGATCCGGCCTTCAGTAGGTAGTGGCGGCGTATGACTTCCATCCCCTCGTTGGCGAAATAGTTGGTGAGGATGCGGGCGGCGTAGTCGGCGGCGGCCGCCGGGGTCGCCCCCACCCACTGCTTGGGGAGAGCAGGCGACTTGGGATCGAACCGGTTCATCGTCCAGAACGAACCGTCCGGCAGCCGGACTTGGGCGATCCAGTGTCCCGGCGCCTGTTCGACCAGGATCGTGTAGGTCTCGTCGGTCTTCTGCCGGGTCCGTACGGTGTACTCGAAGGCGGTCTCCTGCGCCATGGCTCGAGCATTATACACTCCGGGTCCGACGACCCGCGGAGGGTGTGGTCGGCGTCAGGCAATCCCGGATGCGCGCGGCACGGAGCCCGGGGCGCCTCAGAGCGTGAGGGTCTCGCCGATCCCGGCGGCCCGGGCTCGCTCCAGGACGACGGCGGCGGCTGCGACGTCCTGCACCCCCACGCCGGTGAGGTCGCATACCGTCATCTCGCCGTCCGAGCTGCGTCCCCGCCGGAGGCCGGCGGTGATCTCCCCGAGCTCGCACGCGATCTTGCTTTCCGGGATGGCACCGGAGGCGACGGCGTGGTGGATCTCGCCGAGCCGGAGGCATTGCGCCTTGCTGTCGGCGACGATCAGGTCCGCCCGCTGCAGGACATCCGTGTGCAGCTCCTGCTTGTCGGGGCCGTCCGAGCCGACGGCGGTGACGTGCGTCCCGGGCGAGAGCCAGCCGGCGTGAACCAGCGGCTCGCGGCTGGCGGTGACAGTCAGGACGATGTCGGCCCCCGCGACCGCCTCGCGCACCGACCCGGCGACGACCAGACGGCAGCCACGTGGCATGCCGGGGTGGCGCCCGAGCTCCTCGACGCAGGCGCGGGCCCGCTCCGGGCGCCGGCCGTAGATACGCGCCTCGCTGAACGGGCGCACCAGCGCCAGGGCCGCGAGCTGGTAGCGCGCCTGGCCCCCGCACCCGACGACACCCACGACGGACGCGTCGCGTCGCGCCAGGTGTCTGGCCGCGACGGCACCTGCCGCCCCCGTCCGCTGCTCGGTGATGAAGCCGTTGTCCAGCAGGAGGGCGGCGGGGACG
>DAISWT010000427.1:0-2164 GCA_036826235.1 Acidobacteriota bacterium
ATCGCCCGGACGATCGCCAGCGAGTGGCCCGGGCCGTTCAAGAAATCGGGGTCGCCGAAGGTGATGTGCGTGGCGCCGGCCGCGGCCTGCTGGCGGACGTCCGCCAACACGACATCGCGCGGCACCACGAAAAAGCGGCCTGCGTAAACCGGGGGAATGGGGCAATGGCGGCAGAAGTGCAGGCAGCCGCGGCTCGCCTCCGTCTGGCCGGCCAGCCGGGTCACGCCTTCATGCTCGAGGCGCGCGTAGGTCTCGAGCGACGGGAGCGCGGCGCGCCGCGGGACCGCGAATCCGATCTTCCGGAGCGACGGCGCGGCGGGGGCCGACGCGCCGACTCCATCCACGGCCCGCCCGGTCCCGCCGCGGTCCAGGTCCTCGGCCAGACGCAGCAGCGGCTCCTCGTGCTCGCCGCCGATGATGAAGTCGGCGCCGCGCCGCAGCAACTCCTCGGCGTTCAACGTCGCGTACAGACCGTACAGACAGATGCGGCAGGCCGGATTGATCGAACGGATCCGCTCGACCGCCTTCGCCCCCAGACGCAGCGCCGTGTGCATCGGCACGGAGATCGCGACCAGGCGGGCACGCCCGACCGCCTCCGGGTCGAGACGCTGCACGGCGAGATCGATGGCGGCGGGGGAGAACCCGGCCCTCTCCAGCAGGGCGAGGGGCGACGCCAAGGACAGCGGCTGGCGTCCCAGCTCGTACGTCGACATCAGCAGCACGGCGCCGCGGGCGCGCAGGGCGCCGGCGGGAGCGGAGAGCGTGACGTCGTCCCGCACCGGGCTCTCCAGGGATGGCGTCTTACTTGGCGGGCTGGTAGTAGGGGTTCGAGCCGCCCGCGTGATCGGTCTGGTCGATGACCCCGGCGAGCTGGGGGATCTCTTCCTTCAGGGTGGACTCGATCCCCTGCTTCAGGGTCACGTTGACCATGCCGCACCCCTGGCAGCCGCCACCCAGCTTGAGATAGGCGATGCTGTCCTTGACGTCCAGGAGCTCGACCCAGCCGCCGTGCGAGGCCACCGCGGGGTTGATCATCTCGTCCAGGATCTTCTGGATCCTGCTCTTGACTTCCTCGTCGCCCAGCGCATCCATCGAGAGTCTCCTCTTCCCCGGATAATGGTGTCATTATAGGTCGTTTTCAAGAAAAAGGAGGGGCAGGTGCTCAGACGGTACCGGGTCAAGGTCAAGCTCAGCGGGCAGGATGTCGTCCCGGTGCTGCGGGAACACCCATCCGCGGCTGGTGAGCTGGATCGCGCGCCTGGACAAGAGGCCGCGCGCCGGACGGCCGTTCTACTCTAAAATGGCCGCCCGAGCGCCGCGCGGCGCCCGGCCGGAGGGACAACATGACGCTGAAGGCCCTGCAACTGCTCGCCTCCGTGCTGGCGTTCGGTCTGGTCATCGGCGGCCGGGCAGGCGCGGAGAACCCGCGGCCGGGGCAGACCCCCGCCAAGCCGGCGCCCTCACCGGAAGCGGCCAAGCCGGCGGCGTCGCCGGAGACGCAGACGAAGGAGCCGGACAGGGTGGTGGTGCAACACATCCTGGTGTCGTTCTCGGGCAAGCTGCCCGGCAAGACGATCAGCAGGACGCAGGAGGAGGCGCGGGCCCTGGCCGGCCAGATCCTGGAGAGGGCGCGCAAGGGAGAGGAGTTCGACGCCCTGGTGAAGCAGTACACCGACGACCAGGCCCCGGGGGTCTACAAGATGTTCAACCGGGGAAGGACCGCCGCCGATCGCGACGAATACGCGCGCCAGGGGATGGTCCCGTGTTTCGGGGACATGTCGTTCCACCTGGCGCCGGGCGAGATCGGCGTGTGCGAGTACGACCAGCAGCGCAGCCCGTACGGCTGGCACATCATCAAGAGGATCAAGTGACGCGCGCGGCGTCCACCGCCGCTCTGATCATGGTGCTCCTGGGGCTCGTCGCGGTCTTGCTGGCGCCGGCGGAGTCCAGGACGCTGACGCGGATGCTCAGGCGGACCCGAGGTATTAATCATGCTGCTGACCGATCGTGAGCGAGAGTTTCTGGCCGTTTTCATCCACGAGGCCACGAGCGAACCGTTCCGAGGACCAGCCACCGAGGAACTCCATCGCCGGGACATTTACTATACCGACCTTTCCCATTTGATGACGGCTTATTACCGGCAGGGCGCCGCGGACCAAGAAGG
>DAISWT010000428.1:0-2160 GCA_036826235.1 Acidobacteriota bacterium
CCACGTGCCGGCGCCGGCGCGCACCCTCCTGAAGAACGGTCTCACGGTGCTGGTCCAGGAAAACCACGCCATCCCGCTGGTGCAGCTCCGACTCATGATCAAGACCGGTTCGGCGGCTGATCCGGCCGGCAGGGAGGGCACGGCGGCGCTCCTGGCGCGTCTTCTGAAGCGCGGCACGAAGAGCCGCTCGGCGAGCCAGTTCTTCGAGGAGGTCGAGTTCGTGGGCGGGACGATCGACACGACCGCCGGCCCGGACGCCTCCTTCGTCTGGGGCGAGTTCGCCGCCCGGGACGCCGAGGTCGGATTCAACCTGCTCGCCGACCTGGTGCTGAACCCCGCCTTCCGGGCGGAGGAGTTCGACAAAGAGAAGCGCCTGGCGCTGGCCGACATCGCCGAGGCGCTCGACGACCCGGAGCGCCTGGCCCAGACGTCGTTTGCCTCGTGGCTCTACGCGGGCCATCCGTACGGCCGGCCGGTGGACGGGACGGAGCGCTCGGTCAAGGCGATCACCCGGGACGACGTGACGGCGCTCTATGAAGCGCGTTACGCCCCGGGCAACGCCGTCCTGGCGGTCGTGGGAGACGTGAGCGCCGCGCAGGCGGCGCAGCGCGCCGATCGCTACTTTGCGGCCTGGAAGCGGCGCGCCGTTCCCGACATGCGCCTGGCCGACCCGCTGCCCGTGCACGGCCGCAGGATCCTGCTGGTCGACAAGCCGGACGCCACACAGAGCCAGATCCGCTTCGGCAACATCGGCATCCGCCGCGCCGATCCGGACTACTTCCCCCTGGCGGTCGGCAACACGGTCCTGGGCGGCGGCTTCACCTCCTGGCTGGTGAACGAGGTCCGGGTCAAGCGCGGCCTCACCTATGGGATCGCCAGCCGCGTCGAGGCGCACCGGACATCGGGCAGCTTCTACGTGACGACGTTCTCGCGCAACCCGGCCGTCCTCGAGACGATCAAGGTCGCCCTGGATCAAGTGCGCCGCCTGCGTGGCGGCGAGCTGCCCGAGGACGATCTGGACAAGGCGCGCAGCTACCTCGCCGGGCTGTACCCGCTGCGCATCGAGAGCCCCGACGATCTGGCGGCGGAGATCCTGGACGCCGACCTCTACGGACTCGACCCGGACTCCATCAATCAGTACCAGAAGCGGGTCCGGGCCGTGCAGGCCGAGGCCGTCAAGCGCGTGGCGGCGCGCCGCCTGCCGCTCGACGACCTGGCCATCGTCGTGGTCGGCCCGGCGCAGACCCTCAAGAAGGACCTCGAGACTCTCGGTCCTGTGACCGTCCGGCCGATCCAGTCGGCGCTGGAGACGGCGGGGCCGGCGAGCGCTCCGGCCCCTTGAGGCGGCGCGCTCAGCGCGCCGACGCATCCTGCGCCAGAGCAAGGCCCTGCCGCGCCACCGGCGAGTCGGGCTGGTAGCGGAGGGCGCGGCGGAAGCGCTCCGCCGCCCCCGCGCTGTCCCCGAGACCCAGCCGGATCCAGCCGAGGTGGGTGTAGATATGGAACAGCGGCGGATCCTCCGCCAGGATGCGCCGGTCCTCCTCGGAGGCCTCGGCCGTCCGCCCCGAACCCGCCAGTGCGTCGATGCGCATGACCCGCGCGATGAACGAGCGGTTCTGCCGGAGCGCCCGCTCCGTCTCCTGCAGGGCGCGTCCGGCGTTGTCGGCGCGGATGGTGGCGCCCCCGCGGTACAGCGCCGGATCGAGGAGCGTGTAACCGTCCCGGGCGACGGCCCGTGCCCAGGGCCCTCCGTCCTTCAGGTAAATCACCGTCACGTCGTCGAAGTAGACCGGTGTCCAGCCCTTCAGCCGGTGCACCGCGGCGGCGGCGGTCATCATCCCCTGGCTCGGCCACTCGATGACGATGGCGCCGGCGTCCAGACGCGTCAGCAGATCGTCCAGGGAGTCGGAATCCGTGAGCGCGCGCGTGTACAGCCGGTACAGCTCCTCGCCGTAGACGTCGTTGCGTGAATCCATGGCGACGCGCACCGCCGGGTAGAGGCGGTAGACGAGATAGGCTCCCGCGGAGTACGTATTGAACACGGCGCCGTGCAGGCCAATCGACTGCAGATACGCGGCGCCGGCGACCGGGACGTTGCGGCCGAGACCGAGACCGACCTTCCTGCGGAGCGCCGGCCCGTAAGCGTAGCCAAAGACCGCG
>DAISWT010000429.1:0-2147 GCA_036826235.1 Acidobacteriota bacterium
CGGAGCCGTTCCTCCTGTTCATGGCCGACAAGACCGAGCCGGGCGCCTACAATCTCCCGCTCTATCTGGCGTTCTGCGACCCGATGTTCGCCCCCGGGCTGATGCTGAGCGCCAAGATCAAACAGGGATTCCGCTTCACCATCATGGACGTGAACCACACCGACGGCGACCGGGTCATCGAGCTCGACACGCCCGAAAACCTCTACGACGTGGCCGCCCTTCTGCGCGATAACCACCGGTTCGTGGTCGAGTCGATCCGGACGCGCTCGACGGGCGAGATCGCCGCCGTGGTCTCCACCTCCAGGCTGCACAACATCTCGGGCAAATACTCCGGCAAGGACGACCCGGTCATGCTGGTCCGCGTGCAGAGCCAGTTTCCGGCCACCGGCGAGATGCTTGCGCCGTTCCGCCTGGCCCACTACGTCTCCGGCTTCAGCCGCGGCAGCCACCATGGCCCGCTCATGCCGGTCAAGATGAACTCCTCCATCTCCTTCTTCGACGGCCCGCCGATCGTCTCCTGCGTGGCGTTCTCGATGAAGAACGGCCGGTTCGCAGAGCCCGCCGACGCCTTCGACCACCCCTTCTGGGACCACGTGCGCGAGATCGCCTCCCGCAAGGCGATCGCCATCCGCGAGCAGGGGTTCTTCGGGCCGGCCATGGTGGGGTACGAAGAGCTGGAGTACGGCGGGATCGTCGATACGCTGAGGGAGCTCGACGCCCGCTTCAAGGTCCGCCAGGAAGTCCGCGTCAAGTCCTGAGCGGGACCGGCTTCCCCTCGTCATTCCCGTTCCGCGACGCCTCCACCGTTTGCGTCCGGCCCTTCCCGGCCCCATATTTGACGGAAGCGGCAGGTGGAGGGAGTTGTTTGTCCCGGAAGACGGCGCGTCTCGAGATCGCCAGCCCGGAGGGGCACACGCAGGTCGTGCCGGTCGACCGGACACCCTTCACCATCGGCGCGGGACCCGGTTCGGATCTGCGGCTCGTCGCGGCCGGCGTCGCACCGGGGCACGCGCGCATCGTCCAGTTCGCGGGTACCCACCACCTTCTCCCCGGTCCTTCCGCGGCGCCCCTCACGGCCGACGGGGCGCCGGTCCCCCACGGAGGCGTACCGCTCGCGCACGGCGCGCGAATCGAGCTGGGCCCCGGCTGCCTGTATTCCCTGCGATTCCTGATCGAGGGCGCCCGCGCGGCGGACCGCGAGGATCGCCTCCTCACGCTCATGGAGATTGCCCGGACGATCACCTCGTCTCTCGCCCTCGAGGACGTGCTCGATCGGGTCCTCGACGGCGCCGTGCGATTCTCGGGCGCGGAGCGAGGCTATCTGTTCCTCAGCGAAGGCGATCGGCTCGTCCGCTGGCAGCGGGGACCCGACGGCGACGGCCAGGTCGAGGTGAGCCTTTCGGTCGCCGAAGAGGTCGCCTCGACCGGCAGGCCGGTCTACCGCGACGTCGCCTCCGGCGAGCCGGGGCAGTCCACCACCGACAGCATCGTGCGGCTCCGGCTCCAGGCGATCCTCTGCCTGCCGCTCGCCATCCGCCAGGATGTAATCGGCGTCGTGTATCTCGACAGCCGCAAGCGACTGCCACACCATCAGCCGGACCTGCCTCTCCTGGAAGCGCTGGCGGGACTGGCGGCGGTGTCGATCCAGAACAGCCGGCTGGTCGAGGACCGCGTGCGCGCCGAGCGCACCCTGGCGATCGGACAGATGGCGCGAGCCATCGTGCACGATCTGCGAAGCCCGTTGTCGTCCATCCGCGGGCTGGCGGAGCTGCTGCACGAGCGCGCCACCGCGGAGGACCCGTCCCGGCCTCACCTCGCGACCATCATGACCGAAGTCGACCGACTCACGGGTCTGACGGGCGATCTGCTGCAGTTCTCACGGGAGGCGCCGCCGCTTCAGCGATCCTCCGTGCGCCTGGCCGACCTCGTGCGCCAGACCCTGAAGCCCCTGCAGGCGCGCTTGCAGCGCGGCGGGATCAATCTGGTCCTGGGGCTGGACGAGGAGGCACGCGCCTCGGTCGACGCGCCGCGCATGCTGCGGGTTCTGCACAACCTCATCGCCAATTCGCTCGACGCCATGAGCGGCGGCGGGCTCCTGGACATCCGCTGCCGGCGCTCCAACGGATCGTGCTTCCTGAGCGTGCGTG
>DAISWT010000430.1:0-2138 GCA_036826235.1 Acidobacteriota bacterium
CGATCGGCGTGAACGGGCTCGCCGGCAACCTCGGCATCGCCGCCGCGGCGCTGCTCACCGGGTTCCTCGTCAAGTACTTCGGCTGGCGGATGGCCTTCGCGGTGCCCGGGATCATCTCGCTCGTGTGCGCGGCGCTGTTCTGGCTCATCGTCCCGCGGGAAGAGATGGCGCCCGCCCGGCGGCCGAAGAAGCAGCTGGGCATGCCGAAGTCCGTGCCGGCGACGAAACGCAGCAGGTCGAAGTCCGGGTCTCCCGTGAGCTGGCCGGAGAGACGGAACATTTCGGTGTCGAACGATTGCACCGGGTCGCCCGGCGTGCGCGGCGCCGCGAGCGATTCGAGGCTGGTGGACAGCACGAGTTGTTTGTGGAAGCCGCTGAGCGCTCCAGTGCCCTGAAGGTCGAACGCCAGCGTGGAGTCGGCGCACTCCTCCTCGCCCCCCAGCGAACCGCCCGGCCTGTCGCAGTCCACGCCGGGGATCGGCGGCGCGAATGAGCAGCTCAGGGGCGGCACGGTCGAGCAGGTGAAGGCATCGTGGGTGGCGGCGATCCCGATGGTGGCGCCCGCCGGCAGCCCGTCGATGATCATCAGATCGCCACGGCTCGTGTAGGCGCAGGCCCCTGGAGGCAGGGTGGCGGTGCCCTGGCCGTTATCGGGGACCACGCACTGCTGCGGCTCGCAATGGTCGGACGTGCAGGCGTTGCCATCGTCACAGTCGACCGGCGTCCCATGGCACTCCAGGCCGCCTGGTTCGGTGGGGACGCACTTGTCTCCCTGGGTGCATGCGCCGCCGTCGTCGCAGCTGGCGCCCGGCCTCGGTTCGAACAGGCACTCGCCGCCCTCGCACCGATCGGCGGTGCATTGATTCTGGTCGTCGCAGACGATCGGCTGGCCGGCGCACTTGCCCTCGCTGTCGCACTTGTCTGTCCGCGTGCAGGCGTCGCCATCGTTGCAGTCGGCGCCGGGAAGCGGCTGGGAAACGCACAGGCCGTCGAGACAGCTGTCGGCGGTGCATTCATTGTTGTCGTTGCAGAGGATCGGCTGGCCGGCGCACTTTCCTTCGGGATCGCACCTGTCACCGGTGGTGCAGGCGTCGTGATCGTCGCAGGTGTCGTCCGGGCTCGGCGTATGGACACACTGTCCGCTGACGGGGTCGCAGGAATCCCTGGTGCACGGGTTCTGGTCGTTGCAGGGGGTGCCGACGCCGACGCAGCGGCCGTCCGCATTGCACGTGTCGTCCTGCGTGCAGGCGTTGCCGTCGTTGCAGATCACTCCCTGCGCCGGCGTGTGAGCGCATGCTCCCGTCGCCGGGTCGCAGACGTCCCTGGTACAGGGATCCTGGTCGTCGCAACTGATCGCAGTGCCGACGCAACGGCCGTCGGAATTGCAGGCGTCGCCCGTGGTGCAGGCATCGCCGTCGCTGCACCCGGCGCCGGGCGTCGGCTTGAACACGCACCGGCCGCCTTCGCAGGCATCGGTGGTGCAGGGGTTGTTGTCGTTGCACAGCGCATCGCCTTCATCGATCACGCCGTCGCAGTCGTCGTCGAGCCCGTTGCAGATCTCCGGCTGCGGGTCCACCTCGCCCACCTCGCTGCACGGGGCCAGGTAGTTGAAGTTCACCGACGCCAGGACGGGGGTCAGGGATGGAACCGTCGTCGAGAGCATGGCCCGGTATTGCAGATAGCGGGCGTCGGGGCTGCCGATGGCGTTGCCGCTCAATCCCTGCCAGGGAGACCAGGTGTCGTCGGGCACGGCGGTGTCGCCGGAACGGGTCTCGATCACGATGGCGGTGCCGTCCGGGGTCTGCTCGTCGGCAAGCAAATCTGTCCAGTGGGCGTGGTCGCCCGCATCGAACACGCGCGACATGAAGAGGCTCGAACCGGCGTAGGGGCCCAGTCGGACCCAGTCGACGATCAGGACCTTGCCGCCGGCCAAAAGGTCGCTGAACAACGGGCGCATATCCACGGTCGGGGGATTGGTGTGCGTCGCCACCAGCGCGCCGTCGATGTAGTACTTCACCTCTGAAGCCTGCCAGTCGACGCGGTAAAGGTGGAAGGCGCCGAAGAACGAGGTCCCGAGGTTGTTGCTCTGCGACGTCCCGTTGTTCGTCATGGGCATCAGGTTCGTCGCGAAGACGCCC
>DAISWT010000431.1:0-2121 GCA_036826235.1 Acidobacteriota bacterium
GCAGCGCGCTGCGGCTCGTTTCCGCCGCCTGCCGCAGCACCACGTAGTCGGTCACCGCCGACATCAGGCCGCTGGCTTTGCGGACCGCCGCCGCAGCCGCCGCCAGGTCGGAGCCGCGCGCCGCGGTCCGCCCTTCGTCGAACGCCTCGACCAGCGCCTCCAGGCCGCTTTCCTTCTGAAACGACACGAGCAGCTCGTCGACCCGCTGCAGAAACAGACTCACCTTGCCCGGGTCCCTGCCCTCCACGGTCCGCTCGGCCTGGCCGAGCGCCTTGCCGGCATCGTCCACGATCGAGCGCAGGCCCGCGGGTGTCGCGGCAGCGATTGCGCGTGACCCGGAGGCAAGCAGGAAGAGCGCGGCCAGCGCGACGACCACGGCCCGCCTGACGGTCACGGCCCGTCCGAGGGCCACGGCCCGCCCGCCCGTCACCCGTCCAGGCGCCGCGTCAGTAGCCGAGCTCATGCAGCCGGGAGTCGTCGAGACCGAAGTGGTGCGCGATTTCGTGCAGCACCGTCCGGCGCACTTCCTCCCGGACCTCGGCGTCGCTCCTGCAGATCCCCTCGACGTTGTGCTGGTAGATGGTGATCTTGTCCGGGAACGCCAGGCCGTAGCGCGAGTCGCGCCGCGTGAGCGGATGCCCCTGGTACAGCCCGAGCAGCCGCCCGCCGCCGCGGCCGTAGCGCCGCGCCTCGCCCGGTGACGGCAGGTCCTCCACCACGACGGCCACGTTGTCGAGCTTCTCCTTGAAATCGTCGGGCAGCGACTCGATCGCCTCGGCCACGAGCCTTTCGAAACGCGGGCGATCCAAGGTGTTCTCTCCGATGACGTGAGCGCCCCCGGCCTCAGGCGGAGCGCCCGGACATCCTCACGATGGCCTCCCACTCCCGGTCCTTCACCGGCATGACCGACAGGCGCGAGATGCGCACCAGTGGAAACTTCGCGAACATCTTCAACGACTTGATCTCGGCGAGAGCCACCGGCCGCGACAGCTTCCCCTCGGGGGCGATGTCCACCGCCGCCCGCCGGCCGGACGGATCGTCCGGGTCGCCGTACGCGTCGCCGACGGCCCGCGCCATCCCGACGACCGCCTTCTCGCCTCCGGTGTGATAGTAGAGGATGCGGTCCCCCTTGCGCACCGCGCGGAGATGCTTCTGCGCCAGAGGGTTCTTCACCCCCGACCAGCGCGTCCGCCCGTCCTTCACCAGGGCGTCGAAGCCGTAGTGCGTGGGCTCTTCTTTGAACAGCCAGTTCATGCCGCAGCCTCCTGGGCCCGCCCGCGGATCGGGACGGGGTCCTAGCACCCGGGGAAACACGCCGTGCCGATGCGCGCCGCGGCCGCCGCCCGCTGGGCCGCCGCGATCTCCATCGTCTTCAGGACCGCCTGGCGCGCCTTCGCCCGCAGCTCGGGTGTCGTCGCGTGCGCCCGCAGCAAGGCGGCGCCCAGCCGCTGGTGCGCCACCTCGTCCGGCTGGATGAAGTCCCGGTAGATGCGCACCGTCTCCTGGTCGCCGCGCTGCTCGCACAGGCGCATGAAATTCTCGTTGACGCTGTAGGCGATCGACTCCAGCGTGAACAGTCCGGCCGCGACCCGCTCGACCGATGTCGGCAGCGACTTCAAGTACTCGAACAGCGGGTTCGGCCCGGGAGGGGTGAAGCTCCCCACGTCGAAGCCCAGGCTCCTCAGGCGATCCTCCACGAGCTGGAAGTGGCGCGCCTCGTCGCCCGCCTGCCTGGCCAGGGCGATCTTGATGTCCACCTCGGGGGTCGACGGCATCCATGCGGCCGCCAGCTCGCTGACGCTGATCTCGTTGGCCAGGGCTATCTGCAAGAGCCTGACCTGGCCGCCGGCCTCACCGCCGCCGGCGCCGCCGCTCCCGAGCGACGCCGCCCCGGCGGTCGTCATCGCCCGCAGGCGATCGCTCTTCAGCTCCTCCAGCTCGCTCAGGAAGTCCGTGCTCGGCATGACGGGGCTCCGGCGTCAAGGACACGAATATCACAAGCATTCTAGACTAAGCCGGGCTCGGAGGCGGACTACGCGGTGTGTCCCAGGTACGACCGGAGCTGTGGCGGCACGGCGCGCTTCAGGAGCGCGTTCCGCGCCCGCCATGCGGACGCCTGAT
>DAISWT010000432.1:0-2117 GCA_036826235.1 Acidobacteriota bacterium
CTGATCGGCTGCGCCCAGACGGGCACCGGCAAGACCGCCGCCTTCACCCTGCCGATCCTGCACCGCCTGCGCGCCGGAACCCGCGGCCGCCTCAGAGCGCTCATCCTGACGCCCACGCGCGAGCTGGCCATTCAGATATCCGAGTCGCTGCGGGACTATGGCCGCCACCTGCGTCTCGAAACGGCGGTCGTCTACGGCGGGGTCGGCCATGGTCCCCAGGAAGACCGGCTGCGACGGGGAGTCGATCTCCTGGTGGCCACGCCGGGACGGCTCCTGGACCACATGGGGCGCGGCTACGTCGATTTCCGGAGCCTCGAGGTGCTGGTCGTGGACGAAGCCGACCGCATGCTCGACATGGGCTTCATCCGCGACGTGCGCCGCATCGTCCGCGCCCTGCCGGCCCGCCGCCAGACCCTGCTGTTCTCGGCCACCATGCCCGACGCCATCCGCAGCCTGGCGAAGGAGATCCTGCGCGATCCGGTCAACGTCGAGGTGGCGCCGCGCCGCTCGGCTCCCGCCGCCGGCGTGCGGCAGTCGTTGCTGCCCGTGGCGACCGAGCGCAAGCGCGACCTCCTGGCGCACCTGCTGCAGACCGAGGCGCGCGGCCTGACCCTGGTGTTCACGCGCACCAAGCACGGCGCCAACAAGCTGGCGCGCCATCTGGAAGGG
This sequence comes from Acidobacteriota bacterium, assembly GCA_036826235.1. GTDB lineage: Bacteria > Acidobacteriota > Polarisedimenticolia > Gp22-AA2 > Gp22-AA2 > Gp22-AA3. The sequence continues at coordinate 670 of DAISWT010000432.1, forward strand.
CACGGGCACGCCGTGGCGCTGTTACACGGCAACCGCAGCCAGGCCCAGCGCACCCGGGCGCTCGACGCCTTCCGGGGCAAACGGGCCCGCGTCATGGTCGCCACCGACATCGCCGGACGCGGCATCGACGTGGAGGGCATCGCGCACGTGGTCAATTACGACCTGCCGAACGTCCCCGAGGACTACGTGCACCGCATCGGGCGCACGGCGCGCGCCGGCGCCACCGGCGACGCGATCTCGCTGGTGTCCCCGGAGGACCACCCGCACGTGCGCGGCATCGAGACCCTGATCGGGCACGCCATCGAGCGCCGGGTCGTTCCCGGGTTCGCGCAGAGCGCGCCGCCTTCCCGGCCGGCCCGGAGAAGCGAGCGCTCAGGCGGGCCGCACGGGACGCGTCAGATGACGCCCCGGCGCTCCAGCCGCTTGGAATGGACGAGCGAGTAGACAACACAGACCAGGACCGAGGCAAGCAGCAGCGCGACGGCGGCGACGATCGGCGCCCCGGCGAGGATCGCCAGGAACCCCGCGATCCCGATCGCCACGAAGAGGCGGGCGGAGAACCGGTGCGTGTCGATCCAGACGCGCTCGCTCGCCAGGGTCCAGGGCGTCCGCACCCCGATCCAGAAATTCCGCCGCACCCTTCCCAGGACGTTGCCGAGAAGCGCGAAGAAGAGAAAGATGCCGGCGACCATCGGGCGGGCGACATCGGCCGTGCCCGAAGCCGCGGCCCACAGGCTGAGCGCATGGATGTACCCGAGAAGCGCGACCGACAGGACCATCAGAAAGTCACAGGTCAGGCGGAACGAGTCGACCTCGAAGCGTCGCGGCGACAGCCAGGGTAGCAGGCGGTAGAGGACCAGCAGGGCCGCCATCAACGAGGGCAGAGCGAAGACCGCCCACTCCTTGGCGCCGTAGCCGTCGACCTGACCGTGCAGGTTCCAGTGCAGCGGGATGATCGCGGGCAGGCGCTCGTAGAGCACCAGCGACGCGCCGAGGGCCGCGAACGTCAGAAGAACTGCGATGAGACCATGCGGGCGGCTCATGGCGATTCCCTCCCATGTCTTCCGTTTTGACCGAACAGATCCCAGATGCGGGTCAAGACTTCTTGAATGACGGTGGCGTTCAGCGTGTAGATGATCTGCTGCCCCTCGCGGCGGCTGGTGAGCAGCCCGGCGTCCCGGAGCACCGAGAAGTGGTGCGACATGGTGGGCTTCGTCATGTCGAACCGATCCGCCAGCGCCCCGGCGGTCATCTCCCCCCGCCCCAGCAGCCGCAGGATCTCCCTCCGGGTCGGGTCAGCCAGCGCCTTGAAGATCTGGTTTGCGGCCATCGGTCTCGGTTCTCTTATTTAGACAAGCATCTAATTATCAGCTTGACGGGCGCGCCTGTCAAGCGGGCGGCGCTGGCCACCGTCGCGACCGGCCGGGCGGCTGGCGGTGCCGCTCGCC
>DAISWT010000433.1:0-2063 GCA_036826235.1 Acidobacteriota bacterium
CCCTGCGCCGGGAGGACGCCGAGACGCTTCGCCTGTACGCGCGCGGCCATCGGCCGGCGGTGGCCGCCGCAACCTTCAGGAAGCGGATCGAACGGGCCATGGCGCGTCTGCGTGGCGTCTGGAGGACGACCGATGGACGACCTTGAGACTCGCCTGATGCAGCGCGCCCGGCGCGCCTACGAGGTGGGCCGGCTCGGCGCCGCCGCGCGCGGCGGTGTCCTTCTCCTGCCCGTCATCGGGCTCGCCCTGCGCTGCTGCACCAACCTCGCCGGCACACTGGCCGGCGGCACGGGTCTTCTCGCCCTCGTCACGTTCTGCTTGTGGCGCGGTCAGGACTATCGCCGCGGTGTCCGGCCCGGCCTCGTGGCAGGCGTCGTCCCCCTCCTCCTGCCGATCCTTGTCCAGGCCGGCGGACAACCCTGCAACTCCGGACGCTGTCTCCTCTTGCCGGCGGTCTGCGCCCTCGGGGGGCTGGTCGGGGGCATGACTCTCGGAATTCTGGCCCCGCGCCCGCGGGAGGGCCAGGGGATCCCGTTCGTCACCGCCTGCCTGATCGCCGGCTTCGCCGGGTCGGTGGGCTGCCTGCTGTACGGTCTCGTCGGCCTCGGCGTGATGATCCTCGGGCTCCTCCTGGGAGCCACCCCGGTCCTCGCGGTCCGCCGCGCCTGAGACTCGAGAACGCGCAATTGACATCGGGGCGCCGCGGTGACAGCTTACGCGAGCAATCTCGGGCGCGCGCGACGTCGGGCCGCGGCGACGCACCGGCCGGGGGCAGCGGGGGGTTCATGGGCGGGAATCGTGCCAGGGGCGGACGTCGCGGCGCGGACCTTGGCTTCCGTGCTCCGCGTCTGAACGAGATCGACCTGCCCCGGCTGCGCAGGGAGAGGCTGGAGCGTCTCCAGGCGGCGATGCGGGTGCACGGCGCGGACGCCTGCCTGTTCTTCGACTCGGGAAACGTCCGTTACGCCACCGGAAGCGCGATCATGACCGTGTACAGCATGAGCGCCTTCGTGCGCTGCGCCCTCGTCCCGGCCGCGGGGCGGCCGATCCTGTTCGAGCACCCCAAGTCCGTGCATGTCTCGCGCAGGGTCGTCGAAGACGTGCGGCCGATGCGGGCGTGGGAGTGGACGGATGATCCTTCCACCGAGGCGGCCCTGTGGGCGAAGGAGATCGTGCAGGCCCTGCGCGAGCTGGGCGTTGCGTCGAAGCGGCTGTTCGTCGACAGGCTCGGCACGGCCGCCTTCCTGGCCCTGGCCCGGGAGGGGATCGAGGTCGCCGATCCGGGGCCGGTCACGCTCGACGCGCGGGAGGTGAAAACACCGGAGGAAATCCGGCTCATGGAATACAACGCCGCCATCGGCATGAGGATGCTGGCGGCGTTCGAGACGGCGGTGGCCCCGGGCGTGCGCGAGCAGGACCTCCTGGCGGCGCTGACGAAAACACTGCTGCGCGAGGGCGGAGAGTACCTGATCACGCGCGCCTGCGTCTCCGGCCCGAACACCAACCCCTGGAACCTCGAGGCCACGGACCGCGCGCTCGAGCCGGGCGACCTGGTGTACGTTGACACCGATGCGGTGGGGTACGAGGGATACTTCATCGATGTCTCCCGCACGTTCCTGTGCGGCGACGTGAAAGCCACCCCCGCCCAGCGCGCCGCCTATCGTGCCGCCTACGACTGGCTGACGCGCGCGACCGGCCTTCTGAAGCCGGGTGTCACCCTGGGCGAGCTGGCGTCAAAAATGCCGCGCCTGCCCGATCGGTTCCTGCCGCAGCGCTACGAGACGATGGCCCACTGCGCCGGGCTGGCTGATGAGGGTCCGAGCATCGGCTATCCTCAAGATCCCCAGCCCAACGGGAACCGCCGGTTGCGTGAGGGAATGATCGTCTGCCTCGAGGTGTACGCCGGCGAGACCGGCGGCCGCGACGGCGTCAAGCTCGAGGACCAGGTCCTCGTGACCGCCGAGGGGGCGCGCGTGATGGTGCCCTACCCCTTCTGCGACGCGCTTCTCTAGGAGTGTGTCCGAGTAATAGCATAGGCCGCGCACATGGGGCTTGCGAGTCCT
>DAISWT010000434.1:0-2049 GCA_036826235.1 Acidobacteriota bacterium
AGACGCCCGGCGCGCAGGAGCGGATCGATCGTGCTCCAGTCCGCGCCGTCGAGCCCGAGCAGGAGGACCCGCAGCCCCGTCGGCTCGGGACGGGGAAGTGTCTCGGCCGCGGAGAACGACGAGGGCGCCCCGATGCGCGACACCAGGTTGACCGGCGCGATGCCGGCGCCGCGCAGCGCCCGGGTGATCGCCTCGAACGCCGGGCGGGGGAGAGGCGCGCTGGTCGAGACTCCCGAAGCGAAATCGGCCTGCAGGAGCGCGGCCAGAGGCATCGGGTCGAGCGCCGTCCCGGCCAGCCGGGCGGCCGTTCCCCGCAGCCCGGACGACCCGAGCGCCTCCGCCTGCGCGGCCAGATCGGGGAGTGACAGTTCGTATCCGAACGACAACCGGATGCGGACCGCCGCCCCCTCCTCCGTGCGTCTGTCGACGTCGATGCCATCCAGGCGGCCGGACGTGGGAATGACCGTGACGCGGGCCAGCGGCCGTTCGAGGTGCCAGCCGGCGTCGAGCAGCCTGCCACCGGCCGCGGCGACGGACCCCTGGGGCACCCGCACGGTCGAGATCGCGATCAGAGCACCCGCGATCAGCGCCACCCCGAACGCGGCGAGGACAGCGCGGTGAACGCGAAGCGGCCGGCGCGTGTCCGAGGGGGGGAGCGGCGGCGCGGACGCGGGTTTGCGGGACGCCTTCACGCGACCGAGTATAAGCCAAAAAAACAGCGGCCCCCGCGCGGGGGGCCGCCCGAAGGAGGAGCCTGGGAGAGGTTGCCGGTCTCTAGAAGTCCCAGCGCGCCGCGAGGCGCCATTGCCGCGGGGTCTGATACTGGATCGGCTTCAGGAAGTCCGGGTCGGTGACGCCGGCGGTGAGCTCGACGGTGTCCTCGAAGCCGGTCGCCTCCTGGCTCTGGAAGAGGTTGAAGACGTCGAGCATCAACGTCATCTTGGTCTTCCCGAAATTGATCGGATAGTCGCCGTGCAGGTCGAGGGTGACCAGGTCGGGCGTGCGCCCGAGATTGCCGCGTTTCACCGGATCGTACGAGTACAGGAAGATGGCGCCCGTGACCGAATCGGGATCGGTGAGGGCCGCCGACAGGTTCTTGCTTTTCCGCAGGATAAAGTTCGCGGGATTCCCCCCACCGACGGGGTCGGCCCAGTAGGCGTACGTCGGGTTGATGCCCGGGATCTCGCCGCTGTTCTGGTAGATCGGGTGCGCCAGGAGCGAGGTGCGCGGCACGCCGCCGGTCCAGGAGAAATTCGCCCCGAGCCGCAGCTTGTTGTTGAAGGTGTACGAGGGATAGACGTGCAGGACGTCGCTCACGTCGGCCGGCAGCGGCCCGGAGATGAACTGCCCTGACATCAAGGTTGAGTTCGGGAAGTCGTACAGCGAGGTGATGTTCGGGTCGCTCTGGCCGTTGTCGTTGCGGAACAGACCCTCGTAGTTGCCGATCAGGCGCGCGAAGCGGTAGTTGGCGTACACCGACCAGTTGTCGGAGAACCGCTTGGTGTAGATGAACTCCAGCGCCTTGTAGCGGCGGACCGGCTTCGGGAAATTGGACACGCCGCCCGACGGGACGTTCTTGGTGCCCGGGTTGGCCAGGACGTAGGAGCCGAAGGTCGTCGCCGGGTACTTGGCGCTCTGCGGCGTCGACGGGCTGCCGCCGAACGGGTCGTACGGGTAACCGTAGGCGTAGCCGTAGTAGAAGTTCTGGATCTGCTCGATGGCGTTCACCTGGACGTCCTCGAGCGCGCGGCCCTGGGTGCGGAAGATGGCGCGCACCTCGAACGACGAGTTGGGCGTCACCTCGAAGGCGAACCCGCCCGACAGCTCGTCTTCGTACGGGAGCTTCGTGCCGCTCTGGACGCTGGTCTGATCCACGCCCTGGGTGAAGACCGGGGCGAGCGCGGTGCAGGTGTTCGTGCCGCCGACGCCGTCGCTGCAGGTTCCGGTACCCCCGAGACGCGGCGTCGTCAGGGCGCGGTCGCTGAACTCCTGGCGGCTGATCCCGACCTCGTTGCTGAAGGCGCGCACGGCCAGGTCGTTCGGCACTCT
>DAISWT010000435.1:0-2047 GCA_036826235.1 Acidobacteriota bacterium
GGGTGATGGCCCCGCGCCAGGCCGCCGCCCGCGCCCGCGCGACCACCGCGCGCGCGAAGACCTCCCAGTCCACCTCCGATTCGCGGGGGAAAACGTTCGACGGCCCGGCGGCGTCGAGCACCCTCCGCAGGGCTTCCCACTCCCTGGCGCACCCGGCGCAGGACGAAAGATGCCGCGCCAGAGTCGCCTCCTCCCCGGCCGACAGCGCTGCGTAGTACCGCAGCGGCAGCGCGCTCTGAGCGGCGCGGCAGCCGCGGCCGGCGCGATTCATCACGTGCGCTCTCCCTCACGGGTCCCGGATGTGACCGGAGGATCGCAGCGCGACAGAGAGTCCCGGATGGCACGCGTGGCGCGATGCAGGGACGACTTGACCGTGCCGAGGGCGCAGCCGCGGCTCGCGGCGATCTCCTCGAGCCGCATCTCACCGAAGTGTCTCAGCATGAAGATCTCGCGCTGCGTCGCCGGCAGGGCCGAGATCGCCTCCTCGATCTTCTGTCCCAGCTCGCGCCGCTCCTGCCGCTCGAGCGGCGACTCCTCGGGCGACAGCAGGCGGGGCGGCGCCGGCCCGTCCGGACGATTCGACGCCGCCTCGAGCGGCACGGCGGGACGAATGCGACGGTGGCGGATCAGGTCGATGCAGTGGTTCCCCAGAATGCGCGCCGCCCACGTGAACGGGTGGGCGTCGGGACGGTAGCTGCCGCGGGCCACGTAGATCCTCACGAGCGTCTCCTGCACGGCGTCCAGCGCGTCTTCATGGTTCCGGAGGTAGCCGCAGGCCAGCCGGTACAGTCGTCTCTGATAGCGGCCGACGAGCGTCTCGAAGGCCCCCTCGCGGTCGTTTCTGATCCCGTCCATGAGGGCGAAGTCATCCGGCTCCACACCCCCTCCGCGCCCGATCCAACGGCCGCCGGCCCCTCTTGGTTTACCGGATCCGGCGCGCCGCGATGAATTCCTCGATCGCCAGGAGCGTCTCCGACGGGATGTCCAGGAAGCGGACCCCGACCCCGGGCAGAAGGTTGCTCCCGGGCGCCGTACGGACGATGCGCCGCACCTCTCCCCGCAGCTCCAGAGGCCGCGTCCCACGGCCCGCGGGCCCCTGACGCAGGGGCAGGTGGAGGACCAGTCGCAGAGGAGTGCCGATCGCGAACGGTCTCGGGCTCTTGAGGAAGAGACCGTGCGGACTGAGGTCGCGCGTGTAGGCCGTGTACGAACCGGTCCGGGCGGAGAACTCCACCCGGCAGCTCACCGGGATGCGGCCCTCCAGCCTCTCCAGGAGCGGCGCGTACCGCCGGACTTTTTCCAGGAAGGCCGGCGCGTCGAACGGTTTGATCAGGACGTCGTCGCAGCCGGCCCGCAGACAGTCCTCCCGCCGGCCCTCCGTCGTCACGATGACGACCGGGACCGAGGCGACGATGGGGTCGGCCTTCAAGTGCCGGCAGGCCTCGATGCCGTCCATCACCGGCATCGCCTCGTCGAGGACGACCAGATCGGGCCGGTCCTGGCGGCAGATCTTCAGGGCCTGGGCGCCGGTCCGCGCCGTCACGATGCGGCAGGTGGTCCGCTTCAGGTAAGCCTTCTGCAGCTCGATGAACGGCAGGATGTCGTCCACCAGCAGGATGCGGACGACCCGTTTCTCGCCCGCCCACGATCTCGTTCCCTGCGGCGCAGCGGGGCGCGCCACTCAGCGTTCCCTCTCGGAGCGACGTTCCAGCGCGTACCCGAGGAGGAACACCAGACCGCCGGCGGCGAGCCATCCGAGCTCGGCGTTCATGTCGCCTTCCCCAAAGCCGTAGACCACGAGAGCGACGCCGAGGGTCAGCATCGCGACGACCTCGAGGATCTTGCCGCCGACGTAGAGCACGAACGCCACTATAGCGGAAGGCCCGACCCCGTCACAATGCGGGCGGCGTCTCTATCTTCCGGGAGGCTGTTCCGTTACGATCGGTTGGGGCGCCCGGGTGGCGCCGGCTTGCGGAGGAAGGGATGGTCGGGCCAGGCCGGCCGCGGGTCGCGATCATCGGCGGCGGTCCTGGCGGGGCGCAGTGCG
>DAISWT010000436.1:0-2027 GCA_036826235.1 Acidobacteriota bacterium
TCTCGCAGCCGATCCGGGACAACGTCAACGAGAACATCTCCGGCCAGTTCGGGCAAATCGCCGTGAAGATTTACGGCGACGACCTCAACCTGCTGCAGGGCGCGGCGCAGAAGGCCCAGGCGGCCATCGGCGGCGTCGCGGGAGTCGCCGACCTCGGGATCGTCAAGTCGGGCGAGATGCCCCAGATCGCCGTGACCCTCGATCGCCCCGCCCTGGCGCGCTACGACCTCGACCTCGCCGACGTGCAGGATTACGTCGAGACGGCGATGGGCGGTCACGCCGCGTCGGAGATGTGGGAGGGCGAGAAACGCTTCGACGTGACCGTGCGCCTGCCGGCGGCCGCCCGCGACGACATCGGGTCGATCAGGAGCCTCATGCTGCCGCTCAAGAACGGCGCGCTGATCCCGATCTCCGCGGTCGCCGACGTCCGCATCGGCACCGGCCGGGCGGCGATCACCCGCGAGAGCGGCCGGCGCTATGTCGGCATCCGGATGAACGTCCGGGATCGCGACATGGGATCCTTCGTGCGGGAGGCGCGTTCGCGTGTCGCGGCGGCGGTGACGCTGCCCGCCGGCTACGAGATCACCTGGGGCGGGGAGTTCGAGAACCAGGAACGCGCCATGGCGCGCCTCCGGCTGGTCATACCCCTGTCGCTCCTGATCACCTTCCTTCTTCTGTTCTCGGCCTTCGGTTCGATCTGGGACTGCGTCCTCATCATGCTGAACGTGCCGTTCGCCCTGATCGGCGGGGTCCTTGGGCTCGCGGCGGCCCGCATGCCGCTCTCGGTGAGCGCCGCCGTCGGGTTCATCGCGCTCCTCGGTCAGGCGGTCCTCAACGGCGTCCTGGTCGTCGCCTCGATCAGGACCCGCGCCGAGCGCGGCGAGAACTTCTACGAGGCGGTGGTCGCCGGCACGCGCGACCGTCTTCGCGCCGTCCTGATGACGGCCCTGCTCGCTTCCCTGGGGCTCCTGCCCGCCGCGCTGTCGCACGCCATCGGCAGCGAGACGCAGCGCCCGATCGCCGTGGTCGTGGTCGGTGGTACGCTATCGGCGGCCGTGCTGACACTCGTGATCCTGCCGGTGACCTACTACTGGGCGACCCGTCTGAAGGAGCGCCTCCTGCGGCGCCTCCCCGCACCGGCCCCCAGCTTGCCGTGACCGCGCCAGGCCACGGGCACGAGCTGGCGGCGGCCCACGCGCGATTCGCCCGTGCCGTCCTGCTGATCTACCTGGGGACCGCGGTCGTCGCCGTCGTGCTGCTGATCGCGGCGCTGGCCACCGACCTCGCCTACCAGCAGGAGGTCGCCCGCGAGACCCTGCTGCTGGAGACCGAGGTCCACGCGTACTACCTGGGGCGTCATCTGCATCTTCTGGCCGGCGAGCTGGCGCGCCTCGGGCTGCGCTCGGAGGTGAACCTGCTGGACCGGAACAACGAGCCGGAGCGCAGCCTCCTGCGGCTGTCCCACGAGAAGAGCGCCTTCTTCAATGTCGGGGTGGCCGTGGTGGGACCGGACGGCGCGCCGATCTGGTCCGAGCCCCAGAGCTTCCTGCCCGCCGATGTGCCGCTGGCGAACGAAAGCTGGTTCCAGGCGGTCCTGCGGACGCGCAGCATCCTCATCGCCCCGGTCCAGACGCCGCACAATCGCGAATCGGTGCTGTACATGGTCTCCCCGATCCTGCGCGGCGGGCAGTTCCAGGGTGTCCTGCTCGGCGCCATCGACCTGGCGCTGGAAGGGGCCATGGGGACGGAGTTTCATCGAGGAGCGCACAGCATGAACATCCTGGCGACGCGCACCGGTCTGGTGATCTATCCGCCGCAGCCCCCCGCCTTCTCCTCGGGCGCCGACTGGCGGTCGATCGTGCAGCGCCCGTCCGACGAGCCGTTCATCCTCGAGGCCGTGCTCGCGGTCCAGGATGACGCCACCCCCCTGGTCAGGCCCGAGCGCACCGTGATCGCCGGAAGCCCCGTGCAGGGCACCGAGTTTCTCCTCCTGTCGCTGAGCAACGCCCGCCTGTTCTTCGGCCCGG
>DAISWT010000437.1:0-2016 GCA_036826235.1 Acidobacteriota bacterium
GACTACCCGATGGCGGTCTGCCACCTGCAGGAAGGGATCGGCGACGGCCTGGTCCCCGGGATCGTGCGTCGCCACCGCGGTCTCATCGACGACGCCGTCCTGGTGAGCGACCAGGAGGCCCTGGAGGAAACGCGGCGCCTCAACCGCGCCGGGCACCCGGTCGGCCCCAGCAGCGGGACCAACATGGTCGTGGCGCGCCGCCTGGCCGCCGAGGGACTGGCCGTCCTCACCTTCTTCCCCGATCGGATCGATCGATACCGCAGCCTGCCGGAATTCAAGGACCTGTGATCCAGAGTCCCGTCTCTCGAGGAGATAAGCCGTGAAGCGAGCCGCCCGCACCCTCGCGCCGATCCTGATCGCGCTGTCGTCTCTCGCCGCCGCCCCGCCTGCCCGCGCCGCCGCCCCGCCCGACCTCGCGGCCGCCTGGAAGCGCCTCGACGCGTTCGTTCTGCGAGAGATGCGCGGGCAGCGCATTCCCGGAGTGTCCCTGGCGCTGACCGATCGGACGCGCCTGCTGCGGGTCAAGACCTACGGCTTCGCCAATCTCGACTCGCGCGCGCCGCTTCGCCCCGACCACCTGCTCGAGATCGGCTCGATCAGCAAGTCGTTCACGTCCATCGCCCTCCTGCAGCTGCGCGACGAGGGACGCTTCGATCCGAAAACACCCGTGACCACCTATCTCCCGTGGTTCTCGATCGAGTCGTCCTTCGAGCCGTTAACACCGCACGACCTCTTGAGCCACACGGCCGCGCTGCCCCGCGACCGCGACGACATCGTGTCGTCGCTCTATCAGGCGGTGGCGCTCAAGGAGCGCGTCGTGGGCGAGGCGCCCGGTCAGCATTTTCGCTACTCGAACATCGGCTATCAGGTCCTGAGCTACATCCTGGAGGAGCTGTCCGGCAGGCCCTACGCGGAGATCATCCGCGCGCGCATCCTGGAGCCGCTGGGCATGACGCACACCGTCCCGGCGATCACCAGCGACCTGCGCCCTCGCCTGGCGGTCGGCTACGAGAGCCTGTACGACGACCGGCCCTCCCCGCCCGATCACCCGCTCGTCCAGGGAACCTGGACGGAGTACGGCGCCGGCGACGGCTGCATCGCCGCAACACCGGCCGACCTCGCCGCCTACGTGCGGATGCTATTGAACCGCGGCGCCGGGCCGCGCGGCCGCATCCTGTCCGAGGACGGCTTCAAACTTCTCATCCAGCCGGTGATCAAGGCGGGCGAGGACTGGTCCTACGGCTATGGCCTGGAGACGCGCCAGGCCTTCGGCCACACCTTCGTCGCGCACAGCGGCGGGATGATCGGGTACTACGCGCGCATCGTCGCCGATCTCGACAGCGGGCTGGGCGTGGCGGTGATGATCAACGGACCGGGAAATCGCGAGCGCCTCGCCAGCTACGCCCTTCTGCTTCTCGAGAGCGCGCTCCACAGGCAACCGCTGCCGCCGATGCCGGCGGCGGATCCGCCGACGAGGGTCAAGAACGCGGCCGACTACGCCGGCTCGTACACCTCGGCCGACGGCCGCAGGCTCCAGGTCATGGCCGATGACAACCGCCTGCTCCTCCTGCACGGCGGCAAGAGGCTCGTCCTCGAGTCGCGCGACGACGATGCTTTCTACGTGCCGCACCCCGACTTCGCGCTCTTCCTCCTCAGGTTCGGCCGAACCCAGGGAAAAGTGGTCGAGGCGTTCCACGGATCCGACTGGTTCGCCGGCGAGACGTACAGCGGCCCGCGCGAGTTCGACACTCCGGCGAAATGGACCGCCTATCCCGGCCACTACCGCACGCCCAACCCCTGGGAGCCGAACTTCCGGATCGTTCTGCGCAAGGGCAGACTGGTTTTCCTGACCGCCGAGGACGAAGAAGAGATCACGCCGCTCGGCGGCGGCGAGTTCCGGGTCGGCGAGGAGTATTCGGCCGAGCGGCTGCGCTTCGACACCGTCATCGACGGCAAGGCGCTGCAGGCGAACCTGTCGGGGATTCCCTACTTCCGGACGTTCACGCCCTAGGAGCG
>DAISWT010000438.1:0-1990 GCA_036826235.1 Acidobacteriota bacterium
CGTGGTCGACGCGAGCGCCGGGGCCTACCTGCACGCCGTGAACAAGGGCTCGCGTCTCGCCAGGGCCCTCGACGCCGCCGAGACCGTCTCGGCGCTGCCGCGCGCCGCCGCCGGCATGGCCGCCGATCGGGGCCGGGCGGGGATCCAGGCGACGCCGGCGAAGGACGCGCAGCCCGGAAGAGAGGATGCGGTGGGCGGCCCGATGCGGGTCGTCGATTCTGAAGGCTTGATTCGACTGATTCACCTCGTATAGCGCAGGCCGGTCCGGCCTCGGGTCCAGTCGGGCCGCGGCACCTGCGCTTTACTTTTTCGGGGAGGGGCGCAAAGCGATGGGCGTGATGCGAAAGGTCCCGCCCCGTGGTTCTTTCTGCCGCCGGAGGGGGAGATCCTTGCGGGCGTGTCCCGCCAGGGTCGCCGGCGGCAGGAACAACCGCGGGGCGGCGCGGCCGCGGGTCTCCACGATGGGGGCGGGGTCATGAGAGGCAGGGCGCACGTCTATCCGGAACCGCACATCGCCGCCGACGACATTCTGCCGGCGCGCTATCAGACGACCGACGACGAAGCCGAGCTGGGCCGGCGCGCGCTGCTCGGTCTCGACGGGGAATTCGCGTCCCGGGTCGCGACAGGGGACATCCTGGTGGCGGGCCAGGACTTCGGGCGCGGCTCGTCGCGCGAGCACGCCGTCTGGGCTCTGCGCGGCGCAGGCATCGTGGCGGTCGTGGCCAGGTCGTTTTCCCGTGTCTTCCACCGCAACGCCCTGAACAACGGTTTCCTGGTCGTGGAGTGCGCCGAAGCGGTCGGCCGCACGGTCACCGGCGATCTGGTGGAGGTGAATCTGAAGGACGGGGTGGTGCGGAACCTGACGAAGGGGGAGACCTTCAAGTACGTGCCGTTCACCCCGTTTGCCATGGAGGTCCTCGAGGCCGGCGGTCTTCTGCCCTACGTGCTTCGCCAGACGACGGGCGCGTCGAGTGCCTGAGGGCCTGCGGCGGCGGGTCGTCCTCCTGCCGGGGGACGGCATCGGTCCGGAGGTCGTGGCCGAGGCGGCGCAGGTCCTGCAGGCGGTCGCCCGGCGCGCCGCGGTGCCGATCGAGCTTGAGGAGCACGCGGTCGGCGGCGCGGCGATCGAGCGCTTCCGGGAGCCGCTGCCGGAGGAGACGCTCGCGGCGGCGGGCGCGGCCGACGCGGTCCTGCTGGGGGCCGTCGGCGTCCCGCGGCTCGATGCGCTGCCGCGGCGCGAGCGGCCGGAGCGCGCGCTCCTAGACCTGCGCAAGGCTCTCGGGGTCTTCGCGAACCTGCGGCCGGTGCGGCTCCACCCGGCCCTCGAGGCGGCGTCGCCGCTGCGGCCGGACATCGTCCGGGGCACCGACCTGTTGATCGTGCGGGAGCTGACCGGCGGACTGTACTTCGGCACGCCGCGTGGCGTCGAGGGCGAAGGAGCCGCGCGGCGGGCGCGCAACACGATGGCCTACTCCGCGGCGGAGATCGCGCGGATCGCCCGGGTGGCGTTCGAGGCGGCGCGCCGCAGGAGAAAGAAGGTGACGTCGGTGGACAAGGCGAACATCCTGGAAGTCTCCCAGCTCTGGCGCGACGTGGTGGACGAGACGGCGCGCGCCTATCCCGACGTGCGGCTCGAGCACCTGTACGTGGACAACGCCGCGATGCAGCTCGTGGCGCGGCCGAACGACTTCGACGTGATCCTCACCGAGAACCTGTTCGGCGACATCCTCAGCGACGAGGCGGCGATGCTGGCGGGCGGCATCGGCATGCTGCCGTCCGCCAGTCTCGGCGAGGGTCCGGGTCTGTACGAGCCGGTGCACGGTTCGGCCCCGGACATCGCCGGGCGCGGTGTCGCCAACCCGCTGGGGGCGATCCTGTCGGCGGCCCTGCTTCTGCGCCACTCGCTCGGCCTGCCCGCGGAGGCGGATCGGGTCGAAGCGGCCGTGGGGCGTGTCCTGGACGAGGGCGCCCGCACGGTCGATCTGGCGCG
>DAISWT010000439.1:0-1976 GCA_036826235.1 Acidobacteriota bacterium
CGCTCCTGGCGACGTTGTCGCGCAGTTCCTGGATCGGCCTCGCCGTCTCGCTTGCCGTCCTCGTGGCCCTGTCCCCCAGGCGCCGGTTGCTGCTGGGCGCGGCGCTCGTGGCCGCGACGCTGCTGTTCTTCGTGCACCCGCAGAAGCTGGAGGACCGACTCCTGTACACCTTCTACGGAGAGCATCACGACCAGCACCCGGTCCAGGTCGGCCGTGTGCAGCTCGACCCCTCCGCCTCCGCGCGCCTGTCGTCCTGGGGCGCCGCCCTCCGCGGGTTCGTCGAACACCCCCTGGCCGGGTGGGGGGTCACCGGCTTCGGATTTCTCGACGCCCAGTATTTCCGCATTCTGGTGGAGATCGGAGGGATCGGGTTCGCCGCCTTCGCCATCCTGGTGGGGACCGCCGGGGTCACGTTCTACCGCGCCTACACGACCCTTGCCGATCCGCTGTGCCGCGGCCTCGGACTCGGGATGTTCGCCGGCCTCGGCGGCCTGCTGGTCCACGCCATCGGCACGAACACCTTCATGTTGATCCGCGTCATGGAACCATTCTGGCTCCTCACCGGTCTGGTGGTGGCCTGTGAATCGTTCGCGCGTGAGGCCTGACGTGACGAGGAACACGCCGGCCGGCCAGGGCTCCTTCCCCGCCTCGGGGGAGCGCCGCGCGGCGGCCCGGGGGGTCGCGTGGGGAGGCGTCGAATCGGCGACCTCCGCGCTGGTCGGATTGGTGCTGACTCCTCTTGTGGTGAAGTCCTGCGGGCTCGAGGGGCTGGGTCTCTGGTCCGCCTCCTGGTCGCTGGCCCACACCACCAATCTGCTGGATCTGGGGGTCGGCGCGTCATACACCCGCTTCACCTCCCGGGCCATCGCCCTCTCCGACACCTCGGGGCTGAACCGCACACTGGGGGCGGGCGTCGGTTTCCACATCGCCCTGGCGACATTGATCGCCGCCGGCGCCCTCCTGATCGGTCCGCGCGCTCTCGGCGTCGTCGTACCGGGCGGCGCGCTGGCGTCCCAGGCGAGCACCGCCTTCGGCTGCACCCTCGCCACGGTGGTGCTGCGCACCGTGCTGTCGGCCTACCGGGGCGTGGTGGCGGGAGCGCAGCGGCTGGATCGGCTCGGACGGATCGGCTCCGCCGCCTCGGTGCTGGAAGGATGCGGCGCCGCGTTGGCGCTGGGCGCCGGCTGGGGCGTGCAGGGGATGGCGGTGAACTCCCTCCTCTGGGGCGGCGCAGCGTCGCTCGCGGAAGCGATCGCGGCGCACCGTCTGGTTCCGGGCCTGCGCGTCGTGCCGTTCCTGGCGGGTCGCGCGGAATGGCGCGAGCTGCTGTCGTTCGGGCTACGCATCCAGGTCGTGCGGGCCGCCGAGATCCTGGGCGCGCATGTTCCGCGGCTGACGCTGGCGTTCGGGCCCGGATTGGCCGTGGCGGGAATCTACGCCCTCGGCGCGCGCATCGCCGGAGTCCTGCAGGTGTCGGCCCTCCCCCTGCCGGTCATCCAGCCGCTGGCCGGCCGCCTCGCGGCGCGCGCTGATGAGGACAAGCTGCGTGCGCTCGTCGAACGGGCGACGCGCTACGTGGCGATCCTGGCGATCCCCGGTGTGACTCTCGTCCTCGTGGATGCGGAGGCGATCCTGAGGGCCTGGACGGGCCGCGAGGTGCCGTCCGCCGCGGCGGGCGCCGCCCGCCTGCTCGCCGTGGCCCTGACGGCCGCCTACCTGGCCTCGCCCCTCCGCCTAGTCCTGCGCGGCATGGGCCGGCCGGGCATCGAGGCCGCGGCGGCCCTGTGCGGCGCCCTGCTGCACGTATCCCTGGCGCTCGTCCTGGCGAAGCCGTTCGGAGCGCCCGGCGTCGCGTCCGCCGCCTTGGCGGCCGCGGCTGTCTCGGCCGCGCTGCTCGGCCTCGGGGCCCACCGGGACGCGCCGGGTCTGGCGCGCGCCGCCGCCGGCGCCCTGCCCGCTCCCCTCCTCGCAGGGGT
>DAISWT010000440.1:0-1915 GCA_036826235.1 Acidobacteriota bacterium
GCGGACCCGACTCCTGTGCCCAGGCGGACTTACCAGCCAGGGTCACCCAAAAAAAAGGTCCGTGCGGCTGAGATGCGCAAGTTCGGTTAGTGCGCCGCCCGATCGACGGCGGTCGCGGCGAGGATCAGGAAGCTGATGCAGCCGTTCACCGTGAAGAAGGCCTGATTCACGCGGCTGAGATCGTCCGGGCGCACCAGCCGGTGCTCGTACATCAGCAGCGCCGCCGTGGCGGCCATGCCGGCGAGGTAAATCCGGCCCAGCGGCAGCAGGAGCGGCAGGGTGAGAAGCAGCGCGACCGTCAGGACATGCAGCGCGGTGGACAAGGCCAGGGCGCGCGCGATCCCGAAGCGGCGCGGGATCGAGTGCAGCCCCTCGCGCCGGTCGAACTCCAGGTCCTGGCAGGAGTAGATGACGTCGAAGCCGGCGACCCAGAAAGCCACGGCGGCCGCCAGGACGAGCGGGACGGCGCCGACCGTACCGCGCACGGCGACCCAGGCGCCCAGCGGCGCGAGCCCGAGCGACGCGCCGAGGTGCAGGTGGGTCAGCCACGTCACCCTCTTGGCGTACGAGTAGGATAGAACCACCAGGAGAGCCGGGCCCGCCAGGGCGAGCGCCAGCCGGTTGAGCATGGCGGCGCTCAGGAAGAACAGCAGGATGCCCGCACCCAGCGTCCCCCAGGCGAAGGGCAGGCTCAGTTCGCCGGTGACCAAAGGCCGCATCGCGGTGCGCGGGTTTCTCCGGTCGAAGCCCAGGTCGGCGATGCGATTGAATACCATGGCGGCGCTGCGCGCCCCGACCATCGCCCCGAGGATCCAGACGATCTGCCGGGCCGTCGGCAGCCCGCCCGCCGCCAGGATCGCCCCCGTGAACGCGAATGGCAGCGCGAACAGGGTGTGCTGGAACTTGATCATCGACAGGACAGCTGTCGCGGCGCGGAGCCCCCGTGCCCTGGGAACCTGCGCGGTCAGGGCCACGGTCCCGGCGGCCGCTCCGCTCCCCGCGATCAGTCCGTGCCCCATCGCTTGCCGAGGGTGTGCGGCAGGCGGAGAAGATCGAAGATGCGGGCCGTGAACTGCTCGACGATCTCCTCCAGGCCCTGCGGTCGGTTGTAGAAGGCGGGGGTCAGCGGAAAAACCATGGCCCCGGCGCGCGTCGCGCGGGCCATGTTGTCGATGTGCACCAGGCTTACCGGCGTCTCGCGGAAGGCGAGGACCAGGGGCCGGCGCTCCTTGAGAGTCACTTCGGCGGCGCGGTGCAGCAGGCTGGAGGAAGTGCCGTTGGCGATCGCGGCCAGGGTCCCGCCGCTGCACGGCACCACGACCATGCCGTCGGTCGGGTAGGAGCCGCTGCTGATCGCCCCGGCCATGTCGGAGGAGCGGTGCAGGACGACCCGCTCGCCGGTCTCTCCACCCAGGAGCAGGCGCAGCCCCTCGGCCTCGTCCTTGACGGTCCTCCCCAGTTCGACGCTCATCGTCTGCAGCGAGTACTGGCTGAGGACGGCGTGGATCCGCTCGACGTCGGGATGCCGCGCCAGGTGGCGCAGGACGGAACGGGCGCACATCGAGCCGCTGGCGCCGGTGATGCCGACGACATATCGCTTCACTGGGACGTTCCTTGCCGGCTTCCTAGTTCTCGGCCCTGGCGGAATGGCGCGCCAGGAAATCGTGGAGCCGCCGGCGGTCGGTGTCGTCCATCCGCGAGAAGAACAGCGCCACGCGGTAGGTCGCATGGCCATCGACCGGGGCGGGCGGATCGGTCCGGACCACCACCGCCTCGCCGTTCACCGTCTCATGGCCGTTCCCCGGCTCGGCCGCCGCCCGCGTGACCGGCAGCACGAGCGACACGGCCAGCTTCGTCATCAGAGGAAGGAAGGCGGGGGCCGTGCAGGAGAGACCGCCGGCGCTCAGGTCGACGG
>DAISWT010000441.1:0-1912 GCA_036826235.1 Acidobacteriota bacterium
AATTACAACTTTGATAACGCCCCCGGCGGGTGGCCGGAGTCTATCCGGATGACGCCGGGTCCCTCCACGCGGACGGGCAAAGTCTTTGTTTGTCGCGCTGGACAGCGGTCGTCTCCGGAATTATGTTCCGGGCGGGAGGTGACCCATGACGAAGAGGGCACACAGGAAGTTGGCGATGAGGCTGAAGAGGGTCCGGCGGGAAGCCGCTCAGGCTGCGAAGAGGCACAAGCGGGCCGTGGCCGCGTTCAAGAAGCTGCAGCGGGTGTATCGCGCCGCGTAAGGCACGCCTGGCTTTTGTCGTAGTCGCTCCGGCTGCATGTCCCGCCAAACGGTCCGGAGCGGAGTGATCTCCTCATGGGCGGGCCCCCGCATCGACCCTTCGCGGCAGCGCGTCGCGGCGGGCTGATGCGGGGGCTCGCCTCGCTTGCCGTCCGCGTTGCCGCGACCTACCTTCGAGTCGATGCGAATCCGGTCGCAGTCGAAGCTGCGCGTCGCGTGGGCCTTCGCCATCTTCTGGAACCTGGTCTCCGCGCCCGCGACCTTCCTGGGCGCCGTGCCGGAGATCCAGAAGGGCCACGCGATCGCCTGGGTCGCCCTGATCTTCCCCTTCGTCGGCGCGGGCCTTCTCATCTGGGCCACCCACCTGACGCTGCGCCTCTGGCGCTTCGGTGTGTCCTGGCTCGAGCTGGAAACCGGCACCGCCACGCTGGGCGGTCCGCTGCGCGCCAGGATCACGGCACCCCGCCTGCCGGAGGACAGCACCGTCCTTCTCACCCTCACCTGCGTCAACCGGGTCGTCACCGGCTCGGGGCGGGACCGCTCGACCTGGGAGAAGGTCGTGTGGCAGGAGGAGCAGACGGTCGCGCGCGAGGGCCTGGAGCCGGGACCCGAGGGTGAGGTCGTCCCGGTGTCGTTCCGGCTGCCGCTCGACGCGCCGCCGACCCGAAGCCACAATCCCAGCGATCGGATCCTGTGGCGCCTCGAGGCCCGCGCCCGGCTCGCCGGCGTGGATTACGACGAGCAGTTCGAGGTCCCCGTCTCGCCCGCGCCACCCGGCACGGCGCCTGCAGCACCTCCGGCCGCGGCCACCGCCCCATCGCGGCCCGAGACCTCGCGCATCGTCGTCGAGCCCTGCCCCGAGGGTGGCACGCGCTTCGTCCTGCCCGCCGGCCGGAATATCCGCGCCACGCTGGTCATGGCGCTCTTCGCCTTCATCTTCGTCGGCGGAGGAGGCCTGTTCTTCTACCTGGTGCGGAGCGGGTCGCACGCGAACCTGTTCGGGCTTCTCGTCACCGGCGTGATCGGAGTCGTCCTCGTGCCGTTCACGCTCCTCCTGGTGCTGATCACGCTCTACATCGGCTTTCTGCGCACGAGTGTTGTCGCGGGCCCCGCGGGGCTCGCGATCACGTTCCACCTTCTCGGCCTGTCGTGGTCCGTCCGGGCGCCCTCCGCAGAGATCGGCGACATCACGCTGAAGGTCGGGATGCAGGTCGGGATGATTCCTTATTACGATTTGAAGATCGCGCGCGCCTCCGGCCGGCCCATCACGATATCGTCCACGCTGCGCGACAAGCGCGAGGCCGAGTGGCTGGCCGCGGAAATCAAGAAGTCCCTGCGCTGACGGCGGGGCCGCCCGTTTAGCCCCGGCCGGGGCCGCATATTCCCTTTCCTTTCCTCCGACCCGGGTATAGATTCCCAGGATGCCGACATCCCGCGTGCGCTGCCCCGAATTTCTGCCCGGGTTCACCTGGATCAACACGCGCCGGCCGCTGAGCGTGGCCGGGGATCTGCGCGGGCGGGTGGCGGTCCTCGACTTCTGGACTTACTGCTGCATCAACTGCATGCACGTCCTGCCGGTCCTGCGCCGGGTCGAAGAGCGCTTCGCGAAGGACCCGGTCGTCGTCATCGGCGT
>DAISWT010000442.1:0-1902 GCA_036826235.1 Acidobacteriota bacterium
CCGGCGCGGGGTGCGGCGGCCGGGGGCGCGGGCGCAGGCGCGGGGGGCGCGGCGGCGGGCCAGGCAACGGCGGCGGCCGGGGACGTCCCGATCCTGATCGCCGAGTTCCCCCTCAATCGACTGTACACGGCGCGCGGCGAGTCGAAGCTGTTCGAGATCTACGTCACCGACGGCGCGGGGAGGCCGCTGGTCTCCGTCACGGAGGGCAAGGAAGTGTCGGGCGGAGGCACGGCACCTGGCGGCTTCGCCGACCTGCTGCCGAAGAGCGCGCAGACGGCCGGCACGCGCGAGTACGCGGCCTCGGGCGTGCCGATGCTGGCGGCCTATTCGCCGGTGGGCGATCTCGGCTTGTTCACGATCGTGCAGATCCCGAAGGCGCGCGCCTTCGAAGCCGCCCGGCAGCTGGTCACGCGTTCGCTCCTCATCGCGGGAGTCGTCTGCGTCGCCGCGCTGGCCCTGGTCTTCCTGTTCGCCTCCTCGCTGACTAAATCGCTGATCGCCCTGACCCGCGCCACCGAGCAGATCGGGCAGGGGCAGTTCGGCGTGCAGGTGGAGGTCAAAGGCGGCGGCGAGATCGCGGCGCTCGCCGCCCGGTTCAAGAGGATGACCGAGGAGCTGTCCACGCGCGAGGCGGCGCTGAAGGACGCCAATCAGAGGCTCATGGAATCGGAGAAGATGAGCGCCCTGGGACAGCTCGGCGCCGGGATCGCGCACGAAGTGAAGAACCCCATGACGTCGATCCGCGGCTATGCCCAGATGGGCCAGCGCAAGCTTCCCGACGGCCATCCGCTCGGGGAGTATTTCAGGACGATCGTGAGGGAGACCGATCGCTCCCTGGAGATCCTGAAGAACCTTCTCAAGTTCGCGCGCCAGGAAACCGCCGAGATGTCGATCATCGATCTCAACACGGTCGTCTCCGACACGGTGAAGCTCGTCTCGCACCAGCTCATGATGAAGGACGTCCGCGTGGAGGCGCGGTTGTGCGAGCAGTCGCTCCAGGTGAGCGGCAACGCCAACCAGATCGAGCAGGTCCTGCTGAATCTGTTCATCAACGCCGGCGACGCGATGGAGGGGAAGGGTGGCGGAACGATCACGGCGTCGACCGACATGCCGGACGCCCTGACGGCTCGCATCCGCGTGGCCGACACCGGCAGCGGCATTCCGCCCGAGGTGGTGGGGAAGATCTTCGATCCCTTCTTCACGACCAAGCCGGTCGGCAAAGGGACGGGGCTCGGCCTCTCCGTCTCCTATGGCATCGTCAAGGAGCACAAGGGAGAGATCGCGGTCGAGAGCAAGGTCGGAGAGGGAACGACGTTCATCATCCGGATCCCGATCGCGCGGCAGGCGTCGGAAGGGGTCGCCGCCGCGGCGCCCGCCAAGGAGAAGCGCGTCCGCGTGATCAACCTGCGCTGAGAGGTCCATGGAGACCTACAACCTCCTCATCATCGACGACGACCCGAACATCCGCAAGCTCCTGAACGAGCTGCTCGCGGCGCGTCCCGAATACCGCCTTCTCATCGCGGGAAACGGCAAGGAGGCGGTCCGGCAATTCACCGAAAACCGCATCGACATGGTCCTGACCGACATCCACATGCCGGGCTTCACCGGGCTCGAGCTGATGGCCGACATGCAGAAGCTCAACTTCAAGCCGGAAATCCTGGTGATGACGGCCAACGCCACGCCCGAGAACGTCGA
Source organism: Acidobacteriota bacterium (assembly GCA_036826235.1). Classification (GTDB taxonomy): domain Bacteria; phylum Acidobacteriota; class Polarisedimenticolia; order Gp22-AA2; family Gp22-AA2; genus Gp22-AA3. The sequence goes on from DAISWT010000442.1 coordinate 1,696, forward strand.
GACGGCTCGCACCATAGGTGCTCGCAGCGTCATCCTGAAGCCGTTCGACGATCTCGAGGTGATCGAGGCGGAGATCAACAAGGCGCTCGCCGCGGCCCGGGCCGCCCGCGCCCGCAGGGGCGGTAACGGGGACAGCCACGGGGCGTCCCCGGCGTCCGCGGCCGCCCGCCCCGGCGCGCAAGCCCCGTCCCCGACCAGGCCGAAGCC
>DAISWT010000443.1:0-1895 GCA_036826235.1 Acidobacteriota bacterium
ACCCAGCCGGCCAGCGCCTGGAAGACGCGCACCAGCCGCTTCGACGCGCCCCCCTCCGCAAGAAAGTAGCCCGCCAGGGTGAACAGGGGGATCGTCGGCAGCGTCGGCGACACGACCAGGCGGTAGGTCTCGACGGGAATCGAGGCGATCGGCACGCGCTCGCCCCAGAACAGGATGAGCGCCGCGCCGCCCAGCGCCGCGAACACGGGAGCCCCGAGCGCCGTCGTCACGAAGAGCAGGATGAACGCCGGCACGACCAGGTGCTCCGGCGACAGCGGCGGGCGGGCCACGACGTAGAAGACCAGGGCGACCAGAAGCACCGAGACGACGCGTCCGTTCCGGGAGTACGAGGCGTGTCGCAGCAGGCGATAGGCGACCATGCCGAAGCCGATCGGCAGCATCGTCTCGACCAGCCAGAGCGGCACGTCCCCGACGAGCTTCTGCCCGCCCTGCCTCTCGGACAGGACGAATTGCACGCTCGCGACGCACAGGAGCGCGGCGATCGAGGCTGCGACCGAGCCGCTGAACACCCGCGCCGCCGCGCGTAGCCGGCCGCTCAGCAGGGTCGCTCCGGTCGACAGCGACAGTAGGCGCGCCTCGCGCGCCGCCACCGCTCCCCCGAGCATCCCGACGGCGAGGGTCAGGTGCTGGACGATGCTGCTCGACCCGGGCACGCCGAAGCCGAGCGTCGATCTCAGAACGATCTCGGCGATCGGGATGATCGCCATCGCCCCGAGCAGGACCGACAAGAGGAGGTTTTCGGTGCTGAGAAGGACACGCCGCCAGCCGAGCCGGCGGCGCTCCCGCACGCGCCGGACGCCGGTGCCGTGGAGGAGATCCGGTGTCGTGGTCCGGGGCGCCTGGCCCGCAGCCTCCGCGTCCTGCAAACGCGGTCCTCCTGGCGCCGGGGGCGTGCGGGTCATGCCGGGCCCGCGTTCGGATGGGCGCTGGCCGCGATTCTAGCACTACGCGCGCGTCGCCTTGACGGCCCCCGGCGGGCGGCGTAGCCTGAACCTCCTCGTGGGGAGTCGTCTCCGAACATGCTGAGGCTGCGCGGCCTGTCGATCTGGGGGCTCAACGTGGGCCTCATCGGCGGGGTGCTGTTCGCCTGCGCCGGGCGGCTCGACCTTCCGATGTTCTGGGCCTTCATCGCCGTCGTCAATTCGATCCTGCTCCTTCTCGTCTTCACGATCGACCCGGATCTCGCCCGGGAACGGATCCGGCCGGCACCGGGCGGCCGGGATCGCATCCTGCGTCTTCTCGCCCCGCTGCTCATGCTGATCCATCTGGCCGGCGCCGGCCTGGACGTGGGAAGGCTGCACATCTCCGACGGCGTCCCCCTGCGGCTGCAGGTGGCGGCGCTGATGGGAGTGGCCGCGGGTCTCGGCCTCGCGGTCTGGGCCGCAAGCGTCAATCGCTTCTTCTCGCCCGTGATCCGCATCCAGGAAGAGCGCGGGCACCAGGTGGTGACGACGGGGCCTTACCACTTCGTCCGGCACCCGGGCTACGCGGGCAACGTCCTTGCCGCCTCCTGCAGCGCCCTGGCCCTCGGATCGATGTGGTCCATGGTGCCGGCGGTCATCGTGGCCCTTCTGATCCTGCGCCGCATGCGGATCGAGGACCGCTTTCTCCATGACAACCTGAGGGGGTACGGGGATTACGCGGCGACGGTGCGTCACCGAGCGGTCCCGGGGCTCTGGTAGAAGGAGCTATTTCCCCGCTCGGGCGCGTGACTCATCGCGCAGGCGCTGGACCTCGTCGAACATCCCGGCCGGCACGATCGGTCCGCGTATCTTCGGATAGGCCGCCTCCGCCACCTTCCTCCAGGCGGTCTCGGCCTGGGGCGTGAGCGGGACAATCGTCAGCCCGCGCTTCTTCATCGCCTCGATGGCCTG
>DAISWT010000444.1:0-1891 GCA_036826235.1 Acidobacteriota bacterium
GGATCCGGGAACGCCTCGACGGTGAGCTGGGTGAAGGCGTAGTAGCCCCCCGCGGCCAGGACCGCCGCCAGGATGAACGGGGCGATCCGGTTCTTCAGGGAGTAGCGCAGGAGGGCGTCGAGCATGCGGGTTCCTTCCGGGCCGTGGGGACTCGAACCTGCTCCTAGGTTCCGAGGACGATCTGATTGTCGAGCAGCAGGCCTCCCTCGGCCACGATGGTCTCGCCCGGAGTCAGTCCGGTAAACACCGGAACGCGTCCGTCCCGGGCCGGGCCGGCGACGATCTCGCGGCGCGCGAAGCGACCCTTCTCGTCCCGCACGTAGACGTACTGACGGGCCCCGTCGGTGATCAAGGCGGTCGTCGGCACCTCGACGGTCCCGGCCCGGACGGTGGTCGCGAAGCGCACCCGCGCGTAGATGTTCGGGCGCAGCGCGCCGTCGGGATTGGCCAGACGCACCCGGATCGGCACGGTGTGGCGGTCCGGGTTGACCACCGCGGAGACCATGTCGACCTTTCCCTGAGCGGAGAGTTCCGGGATGGACGGGCTGGTGATGAGCGCCGCCGCCCCTTCCTCGATCGCGCCGGCTTCCGACTCGAACAGGTCGGCCAGGATCCAGACGGACGACAGATCGGCGATGACCATCAGGGAGGTCGACGCGTCGGGGGCCACCTCCTGCCCGACCAGGATGCTCTTGTCGACCACCACCCCCTGCCGCGGGGCCGTGAGGGTGAACTCGTTGTCGGCCCTCTCGGAGACTCGCAGCGCGTCGACTTTCGCCGAGGCCGCCTTGAGCGCCATCTCGGCCTCCTTCAGCTGCTGCTGCGCCAGCAGCTCCTCCTTGGCCGGGAGGGCGCGCGTCTGGACGAGATTGTGCACCCGGTCCAGGCTGGCGCGGGCGACCTCCAGATCGAGTGCCGCCTTGTCCTTCGCGGCGCGCAGGTCGGCGATCTCGGGGCTCATTACGGAGAACAGGGGATCGCCCTGCCGGACCCGCTGGCCGAGCTCGACGAACACCTGGCTGACACGGCCGTTCAGGGGCACCTGCACCTTCGAGGCCCGGGTCTCGTCGATGGCGATGCGGGCCGGAACCGGATCGGTCCAGCGGAGATCGGCGCGTGTGACGACCCCCAGCTTCACGGCCTGCCACTGCGGAGCGTCGGGGGTGAGCGCGATCGTGCCGCCCTCGACGCGCATTCCGGCCGACGGAACGGCCGGTCGCGTCTCCCGGCTGAATCCGGCGGACAGCCAGATCGACAGGCCTCCGACGAGCATCGAGCTTCCGAGACCGAACATCCGCAGCTTGCGAAGCTTCATGGCGTCACCTCCGGGGTCGCCGCCGCCGAGCGCAGGAGATCGGCGTCCAGTCCCAGCGCGCGGCGCAGTTCGTTTTGCACGGCGAACAGATCGAATTGCAGGTCCATGACTTTCAAGAGGAGATCGATGTGCGTCCTGCGCGTCAGCAGCAGGTCGGTCATGCTCACGCCGCCCTGGCTGACCGCGCCCAGGGTCGCTTCGAGAACTCCCCGGGACTTGGGGACAGCCTCGTTGACCAGCCTCCCGAGAGTCCCTTCGAGGCTCGCCTTGCGGCGCAGCAGCGCCTCGACGTCGGCGCGCCCTTTATCGCGGGAGGCCGCCGCGGTCCAATCCAGCTCCCGGGCGCGCGCCTCGGCCCGGGCGGAATCGTGCTGGCCCCGGTCGAAGAGGGGGAGCGGGATGCCGATCGAGAAGAGGTAGGTGCGCGGCTGATCGCCCGAAATCGTGAGATTGTCGTGGGTGTAGCCGAGGCTCAAGTTCGGATCGGGGATGCGGCGCCGCCGCGCCAGGACAGCGTCCTCGCGCGCCGCGTCGCGATCGAACATCAGGGCCCGGATGTCGGGCCGCCGCTCGATC
>DAISWT010000445.1:0-1883 GCA_036826235.1 Acidobacteriota bacterium
CACAGACTGATGAGAAATTCTACATGAGACAGAAGCCAAGTCGTCCTGCGCCGGCTAAAGGCAGTCTCGGGGTCGTGGTCGTGGGAGCGGGAGCGCTCTCGACCACGCTCATCGCCGGAATCCTCGCGGTGCGCCGGGGGCTGGGCAAGCCGATCGGGGCCCTGACGCAGCTGGGAGTCGTGCCCGGCCCTGCAGAACGCCCCGGCCCCGTGCCGGTCGGCCAGGCGGTCCCGCTGGCCTCTCTCCCTGACCTCGCCTTTGGCGTGTGGGACATCCTCCCGGACAGCGTGTACCGCTCCGCGGTGAAGGCGCAGGTCCTGGAGCGCGGGCTCCTGGAAGAGCTGCGGCCCGAGCTCGACGCGATCCGTCCGTGGCGCGGGGTCTTCGACCCGCGCTTCGTGCATCGCATCGAGGCGGTCCACTGCCGGCCGCGGCAGGGGCACCTGGAGAGCGTGAAGGAGATCGACAGGGACATCAGGTCCTTCCGTGACGCCGCCAGGATCGACCGCATGGTCCTGGTGAACGCCGCCTCGACGGAAGTGTACCAGTCGGTCGAGGACGTCCACCGGGATCTCGGCATGTTCGAGCGGGCCCTGGCCGCCGACGATGAGCGCATCAGCCCCGCCATGCTATACGCTTATGCCGCCCTGAAACAGCGCATCCCGGTGGTCAACTGCACGCCGAGTCACGCCGTCAACGTGCCCGCACTGCTGCAGCTGTCCGAAGAGATGAAGGTCCCGGTGACGGGCCGCGATCTGAAGACCGGCCAGACCCTTCTGAAGACGATCCTGGCGCCCGGGCTGAAGGCGCGCGGTCTCGGCATCGCCGGATGGTATTCCACGAACATCCTCGGCAACCGGGACGGCGAGGTCCTCGATGACCCGGCGTGCCTGAAGAGCAAGGAAGAGAGCAAGCTCGCGGCGCTGAAGGCGATTCTCGAACCCGAGCTCTACCCCGACCTGTACGGCGGTCTGGTCCATCGCGTGCGCATCGACTACTACCCGCCGCGCCGCGACAACAAGGAGGCGTGGGACAACATCGACATCTTCGGGTGGCTGGGCTATCCCATGCAGATCAAGATCAACTTCCTGTGCCGCGACTCCATCCTGGCGGCCCCCCTCGCCCTCGACCTGATTCTTCTCATCGATCTCGCGGCCCGCGCGGGCTTGCGCGGCGCTCAGGACTGGCTCTCCCTGTATTTCAAGAACCCGACCGTCCGGAACGGTCGGCAGGTCCACGATCTGTTCGTCCAGCGCCAGCTCTGGGAGGACGGTGTCCGCCGCATCGCCGGCTGGACGGCGAACGGACGGGGCGTCTAGGGGCCTGTCCTCCAGGAGATCGTCCCGGAGGGCGCCTGACTCAGACTCCCAGCGTCTTGGCGGCCTTCGGGTAGCTCTCCGGCTTGACCCAGAGGATCATGCCGTAGCCGCCGGGGCCGCAGGCGGCGTTGGCGGCGTGGACGTTGACACCGGCATCGGCGAGCTTCTTGAAGTACTCCGCGGCGGCGCCGGCGCGGTCGCTCCCCTGGACGAAGAACGCCTGGTGCTTCGGGCTCAGGGCCAGGCCGAGACCCTTGACGGCCCGGGCCAGCCCGTCGGTATTGTCCGTCACGAAATCGATCTGGGTGGTGCCCTTGCCGTCCGGGAAAGCGGTCAGCGACAGAAGGTTGACCCCCGCCTCCTTGACGGCCGCGAGGATCCTGTGACCCTCGCCCGGCTTGTCGGGAACGTGAACGTAGAAATAATCGACACGACGGATCTTGTCGGCCATGAGGCGTCCTCCTATATTGACCCGAGATTGCAGGGACGATGCTAACATAAGCAACTTTGGGAGGATCCACCGACGATGGCGAAGCAGAACCCGAACTATCAGGGCCGGGGCCC
>DAISWT010000446.1:0-1880 GCA_036826235.1 Acidobacteriota bacterium
GCCGACGGTAGAAGGGCGTCGGCACGACGCTCGCCGCGGCGTCGCGGCCGCGGATATTCACCTCGAACCGCGTTCCCACCCGGGCGGCCGGCGCCGGAAGGTAGGCCAGACCGATGCTTTTCCCGACCGTGGGCCCCATCGTCCCGGAGGTCACGGCGCCCGCGTTGTCCCCGGAGACCTTGATCGGGTACCCGTGGCGCGGAATGCCGGGATCGATCATCTCGAAACCGATCAGGCGGCGGGCCGGCCCGATCTCCGCCTCGCGGCGGAGCGCCTCCGCGCCGATGAACGGCCCCTTCTCCAGCTTCACGATGCGTTGCAGGCCGGCTTCGAGGACCGTCGTCGTCTCGTCGATGTCGTTGCCGTAGAGCGGCAGACAGGCCTCCAACCGGAGCGTGTCGCGCGCCCCGAGACCGCACGGCAGGAGCCCTTGCGGCCTGCCCTGTCGCAGGAGCGCCGTGAACAGGGCGGGGGCCGCTTCCGGCGCCAGATAGATCTCGAAGCCGTCTTCTCCCGTGTAGCCGGTACGCGCCACGATCGCCTGGACGCCGTCCACTCGCGTCTCGATGAAATGAAACGGCCGCAGGGGACTCAGCGACGCCGGCGCCATGGGAGTCAGGATGGTTTCAGACTTCGGTCCCTGCAGGGCCAGCTGCGCCCAGCGGGCCGAGGCGTCCACCACCTCCACGTCGCCGCGGGCGTGCGACGCGATCCAGCCGAAGTCCTTGCTGGTGTTCGAGGCGTTCACCACCAGCAGGAAATCGTCCTGGCCCCTGCGGCAGACGATGATGTCGTCGACGAAGGCCCCTGTCCCGGTCGTCACGGCCGTGTACTGCGCCTGCCCGGGGCGCAGGCGCGCGGCATCGTTGCACGTGACCTTCTGCACCAGCTCGAGCGCCCCCGGTCCGTGGATCTCCACCTCCCCCATGTGGGACACATCGAACAGACCGGCGGCGGTGCGCACCGCCCGATGTTCTTCGATGACCGAGGTGAACTGCACCGGCATCTCCCAGCCGGCGAACTCCACCAGGCGGGCGCCCATGTCGCGGAACAGGCGGACGAGCGGAGTGGTCTTCAACGGGCCGGCCGCGGGGGACATGCAGGCTCCTCTGAAGCGCGCTACGCTAACACACGGTCCCGGGGCAGTCAAGAAAGCGTTTGTTCCCAAGTCCTTGCGTTTCTTGCAAATACGCTATTCGGATCCTATATTCGATCGGCCGGGGTCCGGCGATCGCGCGAGCCTCGCTCGCGCCGGACGGACTTCCCTGCCGGAGTGTCTGTGCCGCGAGAGTACCCGACACAATGCTGGTCCTGCCTCGGGGAATTCGACGCCGCCTCGGCGATCTGGTGCAGCTGCAGCGCCAGGAGCGCCTCGAAACTCTGCCCGTTCTGCTTCCGCTGTTTCTGTCAGGCCGACGTCGAGTACCGCGAGAGTTTCTGGAAGAATGCACCGGAGGAGCTGAAGGAGGAACGCGACATCCTGAAGGGGGGAGCCGGTTCGTCCGGCGAGGCCCTCATCCGGTCCAATCTCCTGAGCACCGACCAGCTGGTCTCGGCGCTGCGCTGGCAGAACAGCCGTGGCGGAAATCTCGACGATGCCCTGGTGGATCTGGGATTCGTGTCGCGCGACAACCTCGAGCTGGTCGTCAACCGGCAGGCGCCGGCGGGCACCTCGACCATGGATCTCTCGAAGGGGCTGGTGGACGCCTCACTCGTCACCGCCGTCTCGGTCGACCTCTGCTACCGGAAGCGGATCCTGCCGATCAGCAAGGAGATCATCGGTGAAAAAGAGGTCCTGACCCTGGCGATGGCCGGTCCGACGGATGTCGAGACGATCGACCAGGTGCAGAGCCTGACCAACTGTCGTGTCATTCCCCTGA
>DAISWT010000447.1:0-1871 GCA_036826235.1 Acidobacteriota bacterium
CGACTGCACGTCGCGCTTGATCCGGTCGAGGTAGCGGAAGCGGTACTGCAGCGGGCACTTCTCGTAGGTGCTGAGGCGGGAGTGGGAGTAGACCGGCACGCGTGTCCTTTCGTCCGGGGCGGAGTATAGCACGCGGCGCGGGCGCGACCGGTGGCGGCGCCCGGGTGCATCTGCTAGAATCGCCGGGCTCCTGAGATCCGATCGGATTTCATCAAGACCAGTGGAGGATCGACGATGAAAGCGTTGCTCATCACCGCGTGCGCCGTGCTCGGCGTCGGGCTGGCGCTCGCCCAGGGCTCCCCCGACACGACGCCCGCCCCGGGCGCGCCACCGTCCCCGACGCCCGCGCTCCAGAAAGGGACCATGGACAAGCCGGCCGGCAAGAAGGAGATCGCGGTCATCAAGACGAACCTGGGAACGATCGTCTTCGAGTTCCTGCCGGACGTCGCCCCGAAGATGGTCGAGAACTTCAAGGACCTGGCGAACAGCGGCTTCTACAACGGGACGACCTTCCACCGGGTGATCAACGGCTTCATGATCCAGGGGGGCGACCCGCTGTCGAAGGACAGCGATCCCACCAACGACGGCCAAGGCGACGGTCCCCGCAAGATGCCGGCGGAGTTCACCACGAAGTACAGCCACGTGCGCGGCATGGTCTCGACGGCCCGCGCCAATGACCCGAACAGCGGCTCCTGCCAGTTCTTCATCATGCAGGCGAACAACAAGGGTCTCGACAACCAGTACACGATTTTCGGCCGCGTCCTCGAGGGCATGGACGTGGTGGACAAGATCTCGCTGGTCCCGAAGGACCGCAACGACCGGCCCCTGAAAAACGTCGTGATGGAGAAGGTCACGATTGAAACGCGCTGAGTCGAAGCCGGCAGAAAGCCGCCGGGTCGACTGGCACACCTATTTCATGAACATCGCGCGCCAGGTCGCGACGCGCTCCACCTGCGACCGCAAGCACGTCGGCGCCGTCATCGTGCGCGACAAGACGATCCTGTCCACCGGCTACAACGGGTCGATCCGCGGCCTGCCGCACTGCGACGACGTGGGCCACGACCTCGACGGGGGGCACTGCGTCGCCACCATCCACGCCGAGGCCAACGCCATCCTGCAGGCGGCCAAGAACGGCGTGATGATCGAGGGCGCCGAGATGTACACCACGGCCAGCCCCTGCTGGAGCTGCTTCAAGCTCATCGCCAACGCCGGTATCAGGACGATCTTCTACGGGGAGTTCTACCGCGACCAGAAGAGCCTCGAGGTGGCGCGCCGGCTCGGGATCGAGCTGGTCGACCTGGCCACGGCCACGCGGGCCGCCAGCGACTGGCAGGCGCCGCCGGACTGATGCCGGCGGCGCGCGTCCTGGTCATCTCCGAGGACGACGACGTCGCCGGCCCTCTCGAAGCGCTCCTGAGGCACGCCGGGTACGGCGTCGAGGTGCTCGACGGCCGTGAGGCTGTCCTGGCCCTGGCGGAGGGGCCGCCCGAGATCCTGGTCCTGGATCGCGATCTGCCGCCGGAGATCTACGAGCAGATCCTCGATCGCCTCGCCCCGGCCGCGGGCAGGACCTCCTGTCCCCTGGTGATACTCGGCGGCGGCGCCTCCCCCCGCCTGCCGCAGGGCTGGCACGAGGACGCCTTCGCCGCGCTGCCGCGGCCGCCGCAGACGGGAGAGATCCTCGCGACCATCGCCGGCCTGCGGCGGCTGGTGTTCTACCGGCGCTACCGCGACCTGGTCCACGACTTGAGCCAGCCGGTGACGACCCTGCACGCCCTCAGCCGCGCCATCGGGCAGATGCCGGCCGCCGACGAGGGGTCCCGCAGGACCGTGGAGCGGCTGGTCCAGGAGGCCGAGCGGCTCATGACCCT
>DAISWT010000448.1:0-1861 GCA_036826235.1 Acidobacteriota bacterium
CCGCCCAGCGCAGGGCGTTGGCGGCCTTCTTGGTGTCGGTCACCAGGGGCGTCAGGAGGTGCGGGATGTTCTCGTACACCCCGAGCTCGAGACGCTTCGGGTCGATCATGATGAACTTCACTTCTTCGGGGCTCGACTTGTACAGGAAGGACGTCAGGATGGTGTTCAGACAGACGCTCTTCCCCGAGCCGGTCGAGCCCGCGACCAGAAGGTGCGGCATGCGGGCCAGGTCGGCGTAGTAAGGCTCGCCGTTGATCTCCTTGCCGAGGGCGATGGTCAGGGGCGCCGTGGACTTCTGAAAGCGCTCGCTGGCCAGAAGCTCGCGCAGCGAGATGGTTTCGCGCTTCTTGTTCGGCACCTCGACACCGACGGTCGACTTGCCGGCGATGCGGTCGATGCGGACCGACTCCGCTTCGATCGCCAGGCACAGGTCGTCCGCCAGGGTCACGATCCGGCTGTACTTCACTCCGGCGTCCGGCTTGAACTCGAAGACCGTCACCACCGGACCCGGCTGGATGGCGATCACCTGTCCGGTCACGTCGAACTCGCGGCACTTCTCGGTGATGATGCGCGCCGTCTCGACCAGGTCCTTCTCATCCACCTGGACCTCGTGCTGCGGCGGGTTGAGGAGCGACAGGGGAGGGGGGATGTAGTGCTTCGGGGTCTCGCCGAAGTCGAACTGCGGTTGCCCCTCGGCGGGTCCGCCCTTCGCCTTCGCAGTGGCGCGGGAGGCCCTGCGGGCGGCCGCCGCGGCGGCCCGGGCCTCGGGCGGCACCGGCCCGGTGTCGCTTGCCGCCATCGGGATCGGCGCGGCCGCGTGCGGCTCGACCTCGGGCTCCGGCTCCCCCGGCCCGATTGCGGCCGCGGCGGCGCGGCGCTCGTGCTGACGCCGCGCCACTTCCAGGCGCAGCCTCTCCTTCCGGCGCGCCTCCCGGTGTCGCACCCACGCCATCCAGACGTTCCGGATGAGAAGGGCCAGGCGCGCCGAAATGAGACGCATCGCGTCGACAATCGAGGCGCGCGTCACCACCAGCAGACTGATGATGACCGCCGCCAGCGCCGCGATCAGGGCGCCCCAGCGGTTGAGCACACGCGCCAGCAGGTGCGCGAAGGCATAGCCGAACCAGCCGCCGGCGTCGCGCGCCGACGATCCCGTTTGCTCGTCGAGAACGAGGTGCAGGCTGGCGGCGGCCGAAAGCACGAAGAGCGCGCTGCCCGCAAAACGGCTGAAGGCCCGGCCGCTGCGCCGCCAGAACACTTCCCAGCCGAGCAGAAGCAAGAGCGGCGGCACGGCCCACGCGGCGTATCCGAGGAGCTGCAGCAGGAACTCGGCGCAGAGCGCCCCGGCGATGCCGACGACGTTGCGCACAGGCTCGTGTGTCCAGTGTCCCAGGGGCCAGGGCACCTGGTCGTCGGCGTGGTATGACACGAGGCTGGTGATCAGGAGAAGGGCGACCGTCATCAGGACGACGGCCATTGCCTCCGCCCAGAAGCCGCGGGCAGCGGCGGGCTCGCGGCGTGGTGAAACCGTCCTTCTCCGGACTCGCATGGTTGAATTCTACCACCTGCGCCGGACCCGGCGGTGATGGCGGGAAAGGTTGAGGTCGGCTGGTGGCGGGCGCGGACGCGCTGCCGGACGTAGAATGCGCCGGTCATGAGACGCACCCCGCTGGGCCATTCTTCCGGGGATCGCCGCCCTGTGCGCCTGGTTTGCTTATCTGGCGGTCTACCAGGTCGACGACGCCTACATCGTCCACCGGTACGCCTCCGGACTTCACGCGGCGCTATCGGCTGGTGCTGGAGAGGAATCACCGCTTCAATTGGACGCCGCCCGGGTCGTACATTCTGCACCTTTTCGAGC
>DAISWT010000449.1:0-1829 GCA_036826235.1 Acidobacteriota bacterium
CCGCGACCTCGGCGGCACGCTCCGGAACGTGCTCGACACCATCGTCCTCCTGAAGCGCAAGGGATTCTGGGTGGAAATCGTGACGCTTCTCATCCCCGGGTTCAACGACTCGAACGAGGAGATCACCGACATCGCGCGCTTCCTGGCGGGTGTATCGCCCGACATCCCGTGGCACGTGACCGCTTTCCACAAGGACTACAAGATGACGGACCCGGACGATACCCCGCCATCCACGCTCCTGCGCGCTGCGGTGATCGGCAGGCAGGAGGGCCTGCGCTTCGTCTACGCGGGCAATCTCCCCGGCGCGGTCGGGGACTTCGAGAACACCCGTTGTCCGCAATGCGCGGCGCTCCTGGTCGGCCGCTCCGGCTACCGCATCCTGGACTATCGCGTCACGCGGCGTGGCACCTGTCCCGACTGCGACGCCGTCATCCCTGGGCTCTGGCACGGCGGAGCCTACCACGCGCAGACGAGACCGCCCGACGCGGCCGGCGGAGAGGTCCCCGGGCCGGCGAGGGCCGCGGGCGTCTGAATGACCGCACCGAAGCTTCCGGATCAGTCGGTGGTCTCAGCGGCGCACCGGCGCACGGCGTCCTGGAGCCTGACGACGAAGTCGTCCGGGTCGTCGGGGCTGATCACGAAATGCCTGAGCAGACCGGACCGCCTTCGGATCGTGACGCTGTTCCAGAATTTCAGGGAAGACCAGTTCTCGTGGATGAGCGCGCCGCGCCGATGCACTTCCTCGATGTCGGCGAGCGGCAGGCGTCGGATCACCCGCCCGAGGATCAGCACCTCGATCGCCGTGGGGGCGATCCGGTAGGCGATCGTCCCCACGGTCGCCAGGAACGCCAGGACCACGGCGGAGACCAGCATCGCCTTCACGATCAGCAGACCGGTCATGCGAAGGTCGCCGCCGTTCAGGACACCAGCCGGTACAGCGTATCTCTCTGACGGGGGATGTAGCCGGCCTCGCGGATGAGGCGCTCGATCTCGGTCCGCGTCGTGCATCCGTAGGCGCCGGCGGCGCGCACGACGTTCTCCTCGATCATCGTGCTGCCCATGTCGTTTGCCCCGAACTTCAGGGCCACCTGGCCGATCTCCTTTCCCTGCGTCACCCAGGAGGACTGAATATTCGGGATGTTGTCCATGAACAGTCGGCTCACCGCCTGGGTGCGCAGGTACTCGGCGCTCGACACCTCGCGTCCCCCCAAGGCGGTGTTCTCGGTCTTGTAGGTCCAGGAGATGAACGCGGTGAACGAAGTCCGGCTGCCCGCCAGGCTCGCGTCCTGGAGTGAGCGGATCCTGTCGAGGTGCGCCACGCGGTCGGCATAGCTCTCGACGTGGCCGAACATCATCGTCGCCGTGGTCGGGATGCCCAAGGCGTGTGCCGTCCGCATCACGGCGAGCCAGTCGTCCGACGTGGTCTTCAGGGGCGAGATCGCCCGGCGCACCCGGTCCACGAGGATCTCGCCGCCGCCGCCCGGTATGCTGTCGAGACCGGCGGCACGCAGGCGCTGCAACACCTCGTCGAGCGGCCGCCTGGAGACCTTCACCATGTGCTGGATCTCGGGGGGCGAGAAGGCGTGCACGTGCAGGCGCGGAAATTTCTCCTTGAACGAGCGCAACAGGTCCTCATACCACTCGAGCGGCAGGTCGGGGTGGTGCCCTCCCTGCATCAGGATGCCGGTGCCGCCCAGTGCGAGCGTCTCCTCGATCTTGGCGTGCAGGGCTTCCCACGAGTGCAGGTACCCCTCGGGGTGGCCCGGGTCCCGGTAGAAGGCGCAGAAGGAGCAGCGCGCTACGCAGACGTTCGTGTAGTTGATGTTGCG
>DAISWT010000450.1:0-1815 GCA_036826235.1 Acidobacteriota bacterium
ATGAGTGGATCGGCAATTACTGCCGCGGGCACGAGGATCGGCTGGTGGCGGTCGGCGGCATCCACCCGCGTCTCACGCCCGACCCCGCCGGAGCGCTCCAGCACATCGTGGAACGGCACGGCATTCGCGTCCTCAAGCTCCACCCGCCGCATCAGCATTTCTTCGCCAACGCCTACCGCGACGGGGGCAACCTTCCGGCCCTCGCCGCGCTGTACGAGAGGGCGCAGTCGCTCGGCGTACCGGTCATCGTCCACACCGGCACGTCGATCTTTCCGGACGCGCGCAATAAGTACGGCGACCCGATGACCCTCGACGACGTCGCGGTCGACTTCCCGCGACTGACGATCATCGCGGCGCACGGCGGGCGTCCGCTGTGGATGGAATCCTGCTTCTTCCTGCTGCGGCGGCACCCGAATGTGCACATGGACATTTCCGGGATCCCTCCACGGGCGCTCCTGCGCTACTTCCCCCGTCTCGTCGAGGTGGCCCACAAGACGCTGTTCGGGACCGACTGGCCGAGCCCCGGCGTCGACAGCCCTCGCCGAAATCTCGAGGAGTTCCGTGCCCTGCCGCTGGCGCCGGAGGCGAAAGAGGCCATTCTCGGCGGGACCGCGGAGAGAATTTTCGCGAGGCGTTCCTGATCAGGCGCTGGGGATCTTGCGCCCGTCAGGCGCGCGGCCGGAGTCGGGGTCGCCGCTCCAGATGACGCTGGGATCGTGCGGAAACAGCTCGAGCAGGCGCCGCCGGTCCATGTCGGCCATCTCCATGAACTCCACACCGACGGCGTAGCCGATACCGGTGTCGATGTTCGCCCGGACCGAGGCGACCTTGCCGGCGACGGCGATCGGCTTTTCCTCGGTGTTGCGGTAGATCCGGAGGGCCAGGTGCTCACCGCCCCTGATGCGGGCGAGCGTGTCGAAGCCCATCCCTCCCTCGCTCACCGCGTTCGAGTACCCGAGAAACTCGCGGATGAAGCGGCCGCGGGCGACCGGCAGGACGACCGGGTAGCGCGGGTATTTGCGGAGACGCATCCCCAGAAGGGCCGCGATCTTCTCCTGCAGGAGCTCGGCCGGGATCGCCGCGCTCACGACCTCGGTGCAGCCCGCCTCGCGGAACATGAACTCCTGCGTGTCGTCCGACGCCAGCGCCAGGATCGGGATGCCGCGCGTCCGTTCGTCCTGGCGGATCCGCCGGCACAGCTCGGGCGCGCCCATGTCGGTCGCTTCGGGGGACAGGATGATGAGGTCGGGCCGGTCGGTCGCGGCCACGTCGAGGAGGACGGAGGCGCTCCCGGCCGACAAGGCTTTCAGGCTGGCCCTCGCCAGAAAATGGGGTTTGCCGCCGTCGACCCGATCCCGGATCGATTCGCTCCAGAGCACCTGCTTGACCAACGGGCTCCCTCGCCCCGGCGCGGGTCACCCCGGCACGCGCGCCATCTCCAGGAAGCGTAACACATAAGGAAGTCCGCCCGCGCGGCAAGGCGCCGACCCTGCACCCGCCGGACACGGCGGGCGCAGGGCACGCCGCCTCGCGGACCCGGAACGAACCCGAGTCCCACTCCCTTGCGTAGGAGGCAGGAGGGCGATATTCTTCGGGCTCGCTCCAGGGAGACTCCGTGATCCTGGCCTCGCTTCTCGGCAGCTATCCGCGCATCGGCGACAGACCGTCAGAACAGGTGCTGCGCCGCGCGCTGCAGGCCGCCGACCGGGACGAAGCCCCGCCCGCGGCGATCACCGACGCGGAGGACGAAATGACCCGGATGGCCCTGCGCGAGCAGGCGGAGGCCGGTCTCGACATCATGACCGACGGGCAGAT
>DAISWT010000451.1:0-1801 GCA_036826235.1 Acidobacteriota bacterium
ATGCCACACTGCGCGGCCATCCATCGCTCGCCGTAGACACCATCCTTGTAGAGGGATTGCTGGGATTCGTAGACCGTCACGTGGCCTTGCAACGCTGTGACCAGAGGCCTCAGGGCAGGGCCGTCGAGCAGGGTGCCCGGCGCCCCGGCCATGAGGAGCGTTGTGGCGGTGATGCGTGGCGCAAAGCCGCGGAGGTCATAGTTGGCCAGCGTGCGGCGCACCGCCTCGGCGCGCGCCGGGTACAGGCGAAGGTAGTCGTTGATCTCTTCGAGCGGATACGCCTGGGTCTTCGGGGCGAGCTCGGCCGTCTTGTAGAACAGGGCGGGGGTGGCCACCACGTGCGTCGCCCCGGCTGTCAGGGCAGCGGTGATGAGCGCGAGGTCGTTGCCCGCCACGACGACTCGCGCGGCATCGACCTCGCGTCGTGTAAGCAGGAACTCCAATCCCCTGACACCGTCCGCGACGATGCCCCGGAAGATGTACGAGGTGGCGCTGTCGATGCCCTCGGTGAGTAGACCGGGAAACATCGCGGCGTAGGGCGAGTCGGCATTGCGCTGCCCCCGGCCGGCGAGCGCAAAGGTAACGTACCGGCTGCGCTGCAGGTTCGCGGTCCCCTGCGGGATGATCTCCAGGACGCTCTGGTATTTGGGTGGATAGTAGATCGCGGGAAACGGGCCGGCGCCGGTCGGGATGCTCAGATAGCCGAACAGGCGGTAGGGGCCGAGGCTGGTGAGCCGCACGCCGTACAGGGTGGCGAATGCGGTGCTCCTGAGCGGAAGCCGCTCGATCTCGGGACGGGCGGGGTGGCGCGCCAGAGCGTCGAGGGCGTCCCGCCAGTACTCGCGGACGGCGGCCGGAGTCAGATCGATCACTGGCTCACCTGGCGGCCCAGGAGATGGCGCGCGAAGAAGCGGTCGACGATGGCGCTCTGCCGCGCGCGTCCAGCGTCGTGGCCGTGACCGTCGTACGGATACAGGCGCTTGTCCTCGGCGCCGATCCTGTCGAACAGCGCGTAGCCGGTCTCCGGCGGGCACACGTTGTCCTGCAGCCCGATGTTCACGATGATCGGGCAGGAGATCCGATCGGCGAAGTTGATCCCGTCGAAGTAGGCGACCGTCTCCTCCACCGCGGGGCGGCTCTCCGGATGGAGGCGCAAATAGTCGTTGATCTCTTCGTAGGGATAGGTGTGCGTCAGCTCGATCGCGTCGGTGAAGCCACAGAGGTACGGCGCCCCGGCCGAAGCCGCGCGCACTTCCGACCGCATCGCGGCGGTCGTGATGGTCAGACCGCCGCCCTGACTGCTGCCCGCCACCCCGAGGCGAGTCCGCTCAACCTCCGGACGCGACAGCAGGAAGTCGATGCCGCGCCAGGTGTCCACGTAGAACCCGCGATAAGCGTAGGTGTGCCGATCCACGATGTTGTAGGTCAGAAGATTGGGATAGCCCGGGTTGAACTGGCGATTGCTGCGGAGCTTGCCCCGCGGCGCGACTGACAGCGCAATGTAGCCCTTCCGGGCCCACTCCTTGGGAATCGGCGGATCCATCAGATAGCCCGGCAGGACCATGACGGCCGGTGTGCGCTCCGCCCGGCGGACCGGACGGCAATACCAGCCGGCGACGCGTAGGTGGTCGATGCTGGTATAGAAGACCTGGAAGACCTCGACGTCCTCAGATGTCCGGAGTGGGTCGGCCAGGACCTCAGGCTCCAGTGGAATGGTCGACAACTGTCGCAGGACGTCGCCCCAGAATGCGTCGAAGTCATCGGGCTTCCGGACCTTCGACCGGAAGTCCCCGGGTATAGC
>DAISWT010000452.1:0-1801 GCA_036826235.1 Acidobacteriota bacterium
TCGCTGATGTCCTCGTACAGCGCGACCAGCGCGCCGTCGGCGGCGGCCTTCACGGCGGCTGCCGAGAGGCGCACCTGGATGCGCCGGCCGTCCTTGCGCATGCGCTCGACTTCCACGCGCACGGTCTCACCACGCCGGACGCGGGTCTCCAGCTCAGTGGACTCGGAGCGGAGCGATTCCGGCACGATCAGCCCGTCGATCCCGGCGCCGACCACTTCGGCTGCGGCGTACCCGAAGAGACTCTCGAACGCCGCGTTCACGCTACGGACGGAGCGCTGGTCGTCCAGCACGGCGATGGCCACGGGAGTGCTTGCGATCAGTGCGTCGAGGTAGGCGTGCTGCCGTGCCAATTCCTGAGTGGATCGCTCCAGCAAGGCCGCCGCCCGGACTCGCTCGGCGAATGTGCGGTGGGCGCGCCGATGCACGCGGTCCATGCCCCAGGCGAACATCGCGATCAGGACGATGGCCAGGAGATGCGGCCGGGAGTGGCCCTGCAACAGGATGCCGATGGGGAGCGGGGCGAGGACGGTGATCAGGAGGTAGTGAAAGCTGCGCCGGTCGCCGACCAGCGTGCCGGTCGCGCCGGCCACGATTCCGGCCACCACCACGAGGATGAGTGCCGCCTGGTCGAGGCCCAGCGCCGGGATCGCCGAAGCCGCTCCGAACCCCCATGCCAGGCCAACGCCGGCCACGGTCAGGCGCACGCCCCGCAGGGCCTCGTCGGCGGAGAGGCTGCGCCCTCGGGCGCGCACCCGCCACCAGGCTCGCAACCCGGCGGCGGCCGCGACCGCTCCAACCCATCCGATCGTGACCTCGATAGGCAGGGAGTTCCATACCAGCGCGGCGACCACACTGACGAGCAGGATGTGCAGGGACTCGGCGAACGGGCCGCCCGCCAGGAGCTGACGGACTGCCGCGCGTTGCACCTCGGCCTGGACGCGGGGCTCCTCGTCGGCGGCGAGCGCCGCCGGGTCTCGAGACATGGCTCTATTTGGGGTAATCACGGTCGGTTGCGCAACATCGCGCGACCAAGGAGGCGAGAATAGGGCGTTTTTGCGGCACCGAGGGGCGCTCGTGCGACAGGTCTACCCCGCCTTCGCTTCCAGCGCTGAGCCAATGGCGGCCAGGAGCGCCTCGGTTTGCACCGGTTTCACGAGGACGGGCGCGACGCCCATCGCCTCCACGCGCTTCCGGGTTTCGGCATCGCTGCGCCCGGTGATGACGAGCACGGGGATGGCGGCGAACGCCTCGATCTTGCGCAGGCGCTCCAGGACGAGAAACCCATCGCCGGCGGGGAGTCCCAGGTCAAGCAGAATGAGGTCGGGCCGCTCGCGGTTCACGACCGTCAGGGCCGAAGCGGCGTCCGCCGCCCGGGCCACGGTGTAGCCGTTGGCCGCGAGCCGGGCCTCCAGATCCGCGCGGGCGACGGGGTCGTCCTCGATCACAAGGATTTTCTGGCGGCCGGAGCGTCCGCGCCGACTGGCGGGTTTCATCGGGTCACCTGTCGGATCCCGCGCAGCACCGGCAGCCCGGTGCCGCGCAAACGCCTACTGCGTATCATCGAGCACCTCGCGGATCTTCCGGACCAGCTCGTCCGGCTTGAACGGCTTCTGGAGGAAGGCGACGCCCGCGTCGAGCACGCCGTGGTGGACGATGGCATCATCGGTGTACCCGGACAGGAAGAGCACCCTGAGGCCCGGCTGCCGGGCGGTGAGACGCTGGGCGAGCTCGCGTCCGCCCATCTCGGGCATGACGACGTCTGTCACCAGGAGGTCGATCGGGCCGTGCTCCTCCGCCAGGC
>DAISWT010000453.1:0-1797 GCA_036826235.1 Acidobacteriota bacterium
TCGGATCGAGCATCGCCACCGTGTCGGTCTCGATCTCGTTGGCGAAGACGCGTCCCGCGCCGTCGACGGTCACGGCGTAGGGCCCGCCGTTCGCGCCGGCCGGCATCTC
This sequence comes from Acidobacteriota bacterium, assembly GCA_036826235.1. Classification (GTDB taxonomy): domain Bacteria; phylum Acidobacteriota; class Polarisedimenticolia; order Gp22-AA2; family Gp22-AA2; genus Gp22-AA3. The sequence goes on from DAISWT010000453.1 coordinate 110, forward strand.
GTATTCCCTGATGATCTTGACCACCGCCGGGTCGACGTGCGCGAGTTTCCCGTTGCCGTAAAGCGTGACCCACAGCGTGCCGTCCGGGGCGGCGGCCACACGGCGCGGCCGGGAGCCCGGTCCCATGTAAAGCTCCGAGATTTTCCCCGTCCTCGGGTCGATGATCCCCATTTTGTCCGCGCTCATGCGGCACACCCAGACGTTGCCCTGCCGGTCGAGCGCAAGGCCGTACGGGCCGCCCGACATCCGATACTCCTTGATCTCGCCGGTTTTGCGATCGAGCCGGCCGACGGAGCCGGACTGATTCGTGAACCAGATCGCGCCGGAGTCGTCGATCACCAGCGTATGCGGGCTGCCGCCGGAAGGCGTACGGTGCTCGGTCACCTTGCCGGTCGAAGGATCCAGCTCTCCGATCGTGCCGTTCCCGTTGCCGGTGTACCAGACGCGGCCTTCCTTGTCGACAAGGAGACCGTGGGGATGCGCACCCGCGGGAAGGTTCCATTCGTTGAACTTCTGCGTCTTGGTGTCGAAGCGCCCAATGCGATCGCCTTGCATCACCGTGATGTAGATGTTGCCGTCGGGGCCGGGCGCGGGATCGCGCGCGAATTTCGGCGTGGGCACCGGCCACTCGGTGATTTTTCCGGAGAGCTGCTTCGTCCCCGGCGCGACGCCATAGTTCGAGCCGCCGGCGAGCGCTCCGGAGGCGACGAGGAGCAGCGGAACCGCTAAGAATGCGCAGCGTCGCATCGGAATCTCCGCCTGAGAATAGCTGCCGGTGGAATCTGGCGCGCCCGGCGCGAATCGAACGCGCGACCTATGGCTTCGGAGGCCATCACTCTATCCCCTGAGCTACGGGCGCGGGGGAGGAAATTATACACTGGGCGATGCAGCGGCCGGCGCACTCTGCGCGGAAGACAGCAGATAGTCTTCGATGAGGCGCATCGCCTCGTCGACCGAAGCGGCAACGCGCAGCGTGCGCTCGGCGCTCGGCCGCAGCACGCCGTAGGCGCGGAAGCGGTCGACCAAAGCGACGAACGGCTGCCAGAAGCCGTCGCTCGCGCACAGGATCACCGGTTTGTCCTGCAGGCGCAGATCGTTGAGCGTGAGCATTTCGATCAGCTCGTTGAGCGTGCCTATCCCCCCGGGGAGCGCGACGAAGAGATCGGCGGCCTCGGTCATGCGCTGCTTGCGCTCGGCGAGGGAGTCGACGATCACAAGCGTGCCGAGGTTGTCCGCGGCGCGCTCGGGCCGGATGAGATGGCGCGGCATGATGCCGAGCACATCTCCGCCCGCCGCAGCTGCCGCTCGCGCCGCAATCCCCATAAGCCCCCGGCCGCTGCCGCCGTACACCAGGCGCAGGCCGCGCGCCGCGCACGCGGCGCCGAAATCCGCGGCCAGCTCGCGCGCGGACTCCGGCAGGTCCTCGACCGCCGAGCAGAACAGGCACACCGAGCGCCGGGTCACGACCGTCCCTTGATTACGGCGTCCAGGCCGATATCCACCGCCGGCGCCGATTGCGTGATCCGGCCGACGGAAATGAAATCCACGCCGGTCTCGGCGATCGCCCGGATGGTCTCGAGGCGCACCCCGCCCGAGGCCTCGAGCGGAACCCGGCCGCCCGAGAGCGCGACCGCCTTGCGCAGCTCGTCCACGCTCATGTTGTCGAGCAGGATCATGTCGGCCCCCGC
>DAISWT010000454.1:0-1731 GCA_036826235.1 Acidobacteriota bacterium
TCCACGACGATCAGCCCCAGGCCGGAAATCGGAGCGAACACCGCCGAGCGCGCCCCCAGGACGACGTCCACCTTGCCGTCGCGGATCCGCCTCCACTCGTCGTAGCGTTCTCCTTCCGACAGTCCCGAGTGCAGGAGCGCCAGGACCTCCCCGAATCTCGAGCGCATCCGGCGGGCCAGAAGCGGCGTGAGACCGATCTCCGGCACCAGGTAGAGCGCCCTGCGTCCCGACGCCACCGCCGCTTCGATCGTCTTGAGGTACACCTCCGTCTTGCCGCTGCCGGTGACGCCATGCAGGAGGAAGGTGGCGAACCTCCCGGCGTCGAGGGCGCCCTGGATCGCGGCGATCGACGCCGCCTGCGCGGGTGTGGGCGTGACCTCCGGGGCGGGCTGGAGCGGCAGCTCGAGAGACGCCGGACGGCGCGGCGACTCCAGACTCTCGACCTCGACCAGCCCGCGCGCCTCGAGGGCCCGCAAGGCCGCGCGCGGCGCGCCCGCCCGGCGGAGGAGGTCGGTGACGGGAAGGCGGCCGGCGGACTCGCCCAGCAGGTCGAGGATGCGTCGCTGGCGTGTTCCGCGGGGGCCGAGGCCCGCCCGCCGCGCGCCTTCTCCGCCCGGGCCCTGGGTTTCCCCCGAGCCAGGGCCCCGCGCAAGGCGGGCGTGTTCCTCCAGGCGCGGCCGGGGCCCGGCTGAGGCGGCGATCTCCACCACCTCGAGAAGGCCCCCCTCGCGCAGGCGTGCCAGGGTGCGCGCCTTGAAGACCGGGCCGACGCGGCGCTTCAGATCCGTCAGCCGGATGGCCGCGCCGCGCTCTGATGTGAATTCCGACACGATTCCCAGGATCTCGCGCGCCAGCGGATCGGAGGCGACGCGCGGAAGGGATGGGCTCGAAAGGACGTCCCCTTCCGCGCTCAGCACCCTGCGGCCTGCGTCGGTGATCGAAACGACCCTCTCGAGGTGCGCCTTCATTCCGGGCAGCGCGGATCGGATCATCTCGCCCAGGGAGGCGACGTAGTACTCGGCCGCAAAGCGCGCCAGCTCCAGAACACTGTCGTCCAGCACCGGCTCGGGGTCGAGGACGTCCTCGATCGGCTTGAGGGGAAACTTCGCCTCGCCGGCTTCCTCCGATGGGCGCACCTCGAGAAGGTACCCGGTCAGCTTGCGCCGGCCGAACGGCACGATGACCCGCACGCCCGAGAGGCAGCGCGGGGCCAGCGCTTCGGGGATCGAGTAGGTGAACAGGCGTCGCACCGGCCGCGGAACGGCGACCGACGCGACCAGGTGGCTCATCCTGCCTTCTTCAACTCGGCCATGACCTTCTTCATGTCGTCCCAGACTTCCCTCTTCGCGGCCGGATTGCGCAGCAGGTACGCCGGGTGGAAGGTCGGCATGACGCGGATGCCGTCGATCTCGTGGAACGTGCCCCGGAGCCGGGTGATCGTCTCGCGCGTCCCGAGCACCGTCTGCGTGGCGGGCGTGCCGAGACAGACGACGACGCGCGGTCGAATCACCAGGATCTGCTTGAACAGGAAAGGAGAGCAGGTGGCGATCTCATCGGGCAGGGGCGTGCGGTTCTCCGGTGGCCGGCATTTGACGACATTGGCGATGTAGACGTCTTTCCGCTCCATCCCCATCGATTCGATGATCTTGTTCAGGAGCTGGCCGGCCCTTCCGACGAACGGCTCCCCCTTGAGGTCCTCGTCGGCCCCCGGACCCTCGCCGACGAACATCA
>DAISWT010000455.1:0-1728 GCA_036826235.1 Acidobacteriota bacterium
GCGGCGGCGGCAGGCCGCCATGCCGCGCGTCGAGCCCTTGGCGACTCCCGTACCCGCCGCCGCACGCACCGGAACGATCCGGGTGGAGTTCGATCCCGGCGGAGGCGGATCGCCCTGGGAGCGATCCGCGATCGCGCTCGAGAAGCTGCCGCAGGGAGCGTCGCGCCGCGGCGGCGTCGAGGTGGGCGAGATGACCGACATGGCCCTGGCGGTCCTGTGCGCCACGGCCGACCACGTCCCCGACCACTGGGACACGCGCTCACCGCTGCACGGCGCCCCCCGCCACGAGCTGCTGCTGTTCCGCCCCGGAAGCGCGACCGACAAGGCGAAGGGGCACGAGATTCTCTACCTCGATCACCAGCCGGCCTACGAGGTGCAGGTCCCGGAAGGCACGCACAGCATCGTGGTGGCGGCGGCCGGCAAGCAGACCGGTTCCGGCACCTGGCGCCTCCTCGAATCGGACGGCGCACGCGTGACCGTCCTGCCCGGTCGCACGACGCGCATGGTCCTGCAGGCGCGCAGCCGCATCCGGGGCAGCACCATGCTCGGGTTCGCCGTGGACAGCGACTGGAAGGTCCTCTCGGTCGAGGTCCTGGAACAAGACGCCCAGACCCCTGCGGCCGCCGCGGCTCCGACCCCGCAGGAGGGCCGCCCGTGAGCGCCGAGAGCCGTCCGCGCATGTTGAGCCTGGTGCTCGCCGGCGGCGGCATCACCGGCGCGATGTACGAGTTCGGCGCCCTGCAGGCGCTGGACCACTTCTTCGAAGGCTCGTTCCGCGTCAACGACTTCGACATCTTCGTCGGCACGAGCGGCGGCGCGGTCGTGGCGGCCCTGATGGCGAACCGCGTTCCTCCCGGCGAAGTGGGGCGGGCGATCATCCACAATACCGACAGCCCCCTCAATTTCAAGCAGGACGACATCCTGGAAATCGACTGGCGGGAGATCAAGGGGTCGCTGCTGAAGGCCATGAGGATGATCCCGGCGCTGTTCCGCTACTACCGGCGCAACCCCAGGTTGTTCTCCATCGCGCGCGCCTTATACGCGCTGGAGGAGAACATGCCGCCGGGTCTGTACAGCCTGAACAAGTACCAGGCTTACCTGAAGCGCCTGCTGACGCGCCCCGGCTGCCTCAATTCGTTCGAGGAGCTGGGGCGCGAGCTGTACATCCCGGCCATCCACCTCGACACCGGCGACCGGGTCCTGTTCGGGACGCCGGGCTGGCGGGACGTGCCGATCTCGGACGCCATCGCAGCGTCCTCCGCCCTACCCCTCTACTTCCAGCCGATCACGCTCAAGGGTCTCGATTTTGTCGACGGCGGCGTCGCCACCGTGGCCCACGTGGACATGCCGATCGAGAGGGGGTCGCGCTTTCTCGTCCTGATCAATCCGATCATCCCGCTGCGGAACGATCCCGGCACGGTCTCCATCCCGACCTTCTCCGGGCACTGCGCGCGGATCCGCGAGAAGGGGATCACCTTCGTCGTCGACCAGACGCAGCGGATCTCGGCGCGCGAAAAGCTGGCGCTCGGGGTGGAGCGCTTCAGGGCGCACCATCCCGAGTCGCGCATCTTTCTGATCGAGCCGCCTTCGACCGACTCGTTCATGTTCATGGAGAACATCCTCAACTACGGCTCGCGCGTCGGCATGCTGAACTACGGATACCGCTCGACGGCCCGCCAGCTGCGGGCGCACTTCGACGCCTACCGCCAGGCGTTCGCCGCCTACGGC
>DAISWT010000456.1:0-1715 GCA_036826235.1 Acidobacteriota bacterium
GATCGTTCTGGTCTCGATCGCCGCCTGGCTCGGCACGCCCGCCGCCATCCGCGCCTACTGGCGGCGGCAGGAGTCGAACCGGGTGCGCCGCGGAGCCGAGATCGCCGCGCGCGCCGGGTGCTTTGCCTGCCACGGGCCGCAGGGCACGCGCGGCCTTCCCGATCCGGGAACCGGCGAGACGGTGCCGACCTGGGACGGCGGCGTGCCGATGATGTACGTCAACGGGGATCGGGAGGTCCGCGAGTACATCCTGGACGGCGTCTCGAAGCGTCGCGCCGATAGCGCCAGCGCCCGGGCCGAGCGCCAGAAGGCGGCGATCCACATGCCCGCCTACAGGGACGTCCTCCGGAACCACGAGGTCGACGAGCTGGTGGCGTATTTCATGGCCGTGTCGCAGACCGCTCCGGTGGCCGATCCGCGGACCGCGCGCGGCAGGGACCTTGTGCGCCAGCACCGCTGTGAGTCCTGCCACGGTACCGGGGGCAGCGGCGGGGTTCCGAACCCCGGTTCGCTGAAGGGTTACGTGCCCGGCTGGCTGGGAGAGGACTACACGGAGCTGGTGCGGGACGACGCGGAGCTGCGCCAATGGGTTCTCGAAGGCGGCATCGAACGCTTCGCGCGGGACCGCCTGGCCGGTTATTTCCTGGAGCGCCAGCGGCTGCACATGCCGATCTACCGGACCGCCCTGGCGCCCGAGGACGTCGACGCCATCGGCGCCTACATCCACTGGCTTCGGTTGAAGCGATGAGCGGGCTCCGTCCCCTCGGCCGGGCCGCGCCCTCCGCGGGACTGATGGCCTTTCTCGTTTCCCTGGGCGGCTGCACCAACCAGAACGCCACTCTGGGCGTCAGCGTGGTCCCGCCAGAGCAGGCGGAGGTCAAATTGTCGACCGACGTCATGCCTATTTTCGGTCCGCTGCGGGGCGGCTGCACGGGGTGCCACGGCGACTCCACGAGTTCCGCCAACCTGAACCTCGTGAAGATCTTTGATCCTTCCGTTGGCGCCGTCGGTGTCACGAGCTGCGAGGCCCCTCCGCTCCCCAGGATTGCGCGGTCCAACAGTGATGGCAGCTACCTGATCAAGAAGCTGAAAGACATGCAGGGGAGCGCAGTGTGCGTCCCGTGCTCCGGCTGGACCATTGGACCAACCTGCGGCGTCAGGATGCCTCCGGGGCCGGGCGCGCTCTCGCCCACCGACGTCCAGATCATCGAGGACTGGATCAATCAGGGTGCGAAGGACAATTAAACGCCTTCAGGCGGTCCTCCTGGCGCTGGCTCCCTTGACAATCATGGCCGCGGGCGCCGATGAGCCGCCGGCAACGCCGTCACCCTCCGAGGCGCCGGAACCGGCTCCCTCGACCGACCAGGCCGCACTGTTCGCGCGCGTCGGGCGGCTGCTCCAGTCGCGCTGCGCCATGCCCGGCTGCCACCTCGGGCCCGACTCCATGAAGGGGATGCGCATGGAGGTCGGTCAGATCTACCGATCGACCGTCAATGTCCCTTCCCGGACCGATCCCGGTCTGCTGCGCCTGGCCGCCGGGGCGCCCGATCGGAGTCTCCTGTACCTGAAGCTCCTGCCCCAGGAGCAGGGCCACTATCGCGGGCCGCGCATGCCGCTGTCGATGAACCCGCTCGCGCCCGAGGAGATCGTCCTGGTGCGCCAGTGGATTGAGTCGTTCCCGGCGGACCTCTGGGGTGTCCCGCCGCCCCCCGAGA
>DAISWT010000457.1:0-1668 GCA_036826235.1 Acidobacteriota bacterium
GTGAAGTCACGGCGCTCGCCTCGGCGGGCGACACGTCGCCGCCGTTGATCTCGGCGATCTCCGCGTCCAATGTGACGGCTTCGGGGGCCGCCATCACCTGGGCCACCAGCGAGCCGGCTGACACCCAGGTCGAGTACGGCACCACGACCGCGTACGGCAACCTCACGAGTCTCGACGCCGCGCTGGTGGCGGCCCACTCCCGCGCCCTGACGGGCCTCGCCCCCGGCACCGTTCAGCACTACCGGGTGAAGTCACGCGACGCCGCCGGCAACCTCGCCGTCTCCTCGGACGTCTCGTTCACCACGGCGTCGCCGCCGCCCGACGGAGACCGTGACGGCGTGCCCGATACTGCCGACAATTGCCCCACGCTCTTCAATCCCGCGCAGACCGACAGCGACGGGGACGGCCGCGGGGACGTCTGCCAGAACCTGCTCCGATCCGCCAACATCGACGACACGGGGAATTCGCATGGCCGCATCGACGGGTCCGATCTCTTCCGGTTGGCCCGTGCATTCGGCTCCTGCCAGGGCGATCCGCTGTTCGACCCCGCGGCCGATCTCAACCCGGAGGGATGCGTGGACGGGTACGACCTGGCGCTTCTGATCAGCCTCTGGGGCAAGGTGCTGCCGTGAGGGCGCCGGCGGTCGTCCGGGCGCTGCTCTCAGGAACTCTGGCCGCGATCGTCCTCGCGTGCGGCGGAGGCGGCGGGGGTAATGAAAGCGTTGTGCCCCGCCTCATGTGCAGCGGCGCCACGTCCCCGGCTCCGGATCAGGTCACCCTGGGCTGCCCCGCCGAGGGGATCGACTCGATCACCGTCGCCGTGCATCTGGGTGGACCGACGACCTCGAGCGATATCTACGGCCTCAAGTTCGACCTGGTGTTCGATCCGACCGTGCTGCAGTTCGAGCCCCCGGCGATGGAAGGGAGCTTCCTGAACCGGGACGGCGCCGCGACGATTTTGCAGGCGGGAATCTTGCTGGGGGAACCGGGCCGCTTGATCGTGGCCATCACGCGGCAGGGCGCGCCAGCCGGTCTGCAGGCCGCCGGCACCGATCAGGTTGTGATGACACTGCTGTTCAGAGGCGTCACCGCCGGGAGCACGACGCTCGTCTTCGAGAACGCGGCGGTCATCGACTCGAACCTTCAGACGATCCAGGCGATCGGGTTCGGCGCGCCCCTGACCCTCACCTTCAACTGACCGCATGAACTCGGCTCTGCCTCGTGGCCGCAGGCGCCATCGTGGGTCAATCGTGCCCTCCCCCCTCCTCGTTCCCGCCGCTTCCTGCCACTCGGGTAATTGCTCGCGGCAGCCTGCTCAACTGAAGGCGAAGATCTGCAGAAGCACCTCGTGGCCGCGGAGCTGCGCATAGGCGCAGGACAGCCGCCGTCCGCCCGTGCGCCGCGATGACAATTCGGTGAGCACCGAGCCGGATTTGGTGATCGGAGGACCCCCTGAGAGCCGCATTCTCACCTCGGGTGAAACCCCGATGTCTCCGGCCAACCGTTGGTTCCCGAGACACTTAGGCTGTCCTCCGCGTGCGGGCCGCATGCTGGCATCCACCTTGCTGCTCTAGACGTTTGCAACTCAAATCTTGCGGAGACCCTTTCCCGATAAGGGCAAACCCGTCGCGAGGCGGGGACGCAAAGCCAAGGATCAGGCCACTGGTC
>DAISWT010000458.1:0-1667 GCA_036826235.1 Acidobacteriota bacterium
CCCTTGCTCTTCTTCATGTCCCCCATGCCCTTGAACGAGATCCACTCGTAGGTCACGGGGAAGGGCGGCGGCGCCATGAACACCTCCCGGCAGATCAGGGCGCCGGTGTCGTACGAGCCGCCGCGGGTCGCGTGGTCCTTGCCGAACGGCTCGATGGTCACCGGGATGCGGGCCCAGCGCGCCGGCCAGTCGACGCGCCAGGTCAGCTTGCCGCCGCCGCGCATCGAGACGCTGCCGCGCCCGCCGCAGGCGCACGTGTAATCGACCGTCTCGGCCTTCTCGGAGAAGCCCCTGACGATCGTGTCGCTCATCTTGCCGCACGTCTGGCAGATCGGATTGAACGGGCTCCAGGCGGATTCCACCTTCCGGCCGGTGCACTCGGCCAGGATGCGTGCGATGGTGTCGCGACCCTTGAGCGCCTGCACGATCTGGGGCACCATCATCCCGGTCTTGTACATCTGGTCGGCGTAGAGGACCTTCACCTCGATCCTCAGTCGCACGAGCGAGGCCAGGAACGGCTCGAGGAAATGAGCGGCGTACGACGGGTGGCGGCCGCAGGGGCAGGGGATCTCCGACAGCGGCTTGCCGATGTGGTTCTGGTAGATCGACGGGTCCAGGAACGGGTAGACCTTGCGCAGCGGGTCGAAGTTGTCGGCCACGTAGTCGAGCGTGACCTGCGCGCCGCGCTCGACGAGGACACGGTAGACGACGTCGGCGGTGATCACCTCGCGCAGGTTGCCGATGTGGATCTCGCCGGACGGCGAGATGCCGGTGGAGATCTCGTGCGGGCCGGCGGACTGCCTCAGGATGGCGTCGGCGATCTCGTCGGCCCAGTGCGTCTCACGGACGTGAACCATCCCGCGGCTGTCCCCCGGCGTCACCGCCCGGCCGGCCCGGCCACGAAGCGGAAGCGCACCTTGATCGCATCGTCCATGACCAGCCACAGGAAGCGCGGGATCGGTATCCCGTAGTCGCTGTAAGTGAGATCGACGCTCCCTTCGGCCGTCAGGGTGCCGTTATCATACCGGATCACCGCCGGGACAATGACGGTTCTCTCGACTCCGTGCAGGCTGAGCGCGCCCTCCACCAGGGCCTTGCGCGTGCCTGCGCCCCGCGGGCTCTCGCCCACCTGGATCGACGTCGAGCGGAAGACGATCTCGGGGAAGCGATCGACCTCCAGGTGCGAGCCGCGCATCTTGTGGTCGCGGAGCCGGTTGCCGGTCGCCAGGGAAGCCGCCTTGACCCTGAGGACCACCGAGGATCCGTGAGACAGATCCGCGGGATCGAGCACGACCTCGCCGCCGAACTCGCGCGGCGCGCCGTCGATCGTCTCGCCCGGTCGGCTGATGCTGAACGTCAGCTCGCTCGTCGCCGGACCGATCACGAGGGTGGCCGGCCCCGCAGGAGTGGCGGCCGGCCCGGCCGGGGAAGGCGCCGGCGCCGCGGGGACGAGCGCGCACATCCCGGAAACCAGCGCCGCGATCACGGCTGCCGCGCGGGCCCTCACCGGCCGCCTCCGGGGATGAAGCGATTCTTGTTGGCCATGAGCGCGACGTATTCGGGACGCGCCAGGAGCGCCGTCTCCTCGGTGCGGACCCGCGCCCGCAGGAGGACTCCGAACAGGGCGCCGCCGGCGACCGCCGTAATCCACGCCCCTCCGGCCAACG
>DAISWT010000459.1:0-1663 GCA_036826235.1 Acidobacteriota bacterium
GATGAAGACGTTCGAGCTCTTCAGCGCCTGCACCACGTCCATCGGCGAGAGATTGCGGGCGTACAGCTTGTCCCGGTCGACGTAGGCGAGGATACGTCGCAGCTTGCCGCCGTAAACCGCCGGCGCGATGACCCCCGTGATTCCCTGCAGGCGGTTGCGCAGATCGAAGTAGGCGATGTCGTAGAGCTTCGTCTCGTCGTAGGCCGACGAGGAGACCGAGAGCAGACAGAGCGGGATCGACGCCGTGGGATCGAACGGCATGACCATCGGTGGGATCGTCCCCGGCGGCAGGTAGAACAGATCCGACATCGCGAAGGAGGTGACCTGCAACATGGCGGCGTTGGCGTCGGTGTCGTCGCGGAAGAAATCCTTGACGATGGCGACCCCGAGCATCGATTTCCCTTCCTGGCGCGCGATGCCGTTGCTCTGGCCGGTCCAGCGCTCGAGGCGCGACATGATGTCGCGCTCCATCACTTCGGGTGGCATTCCAGGGTAGAAGGTGACGATCTGGACCGCCGGGGTCGGAAAGATCGGGAGGAGATCGACCGGGATCCTGAACAGGCAGGTGATCCCGATCACCAGGACGCCGAGGAGGCAGACTACGACGGCGTAGGGATTGCGCAGCGCTCGCTCAACCATCGAAGGCGTCGCCGGCGATCCGGAGCATTTCCTCCTCCGGCAGGTCGGACACGAGCGCGAACAGGAGGTCCTGATTGATCCAGGCGAGGACACTGATCCCCTTGCGATGGCCGCAGCGGTACTGCCGGCTGCCCACGGTCATGATACGCATCGGGCCGAAGGGCAGGCCCTGAGCCGGCATCTGGAACAAGGACAGGCGCTTTCCGCCGCGCTTGTAGAGCGACAGCGCCGCGCGCCGGTCGGCGAACGTGCAAAGACGCCCCCCCAGAAGCTCGGCTCCCGAGATCTCGGGGACGGCCACGGCGAAGTCGACCCGGTCGGCGAACCACCTGGTGACCGCTTCGGGATCGCCGGAGGAGAACTCGGCCGGTGTCTGGTTGGGCGCGTACAGCAGGTGATCCTCGGCGAGCGCCGCGACCAGGAGTCCGGCGCGCGTCTGCTCGTGCCGCCACCAGATACCACCCGCCGCGAGGCCGAGGAGGGCGAGCGCGGACGCCGCTGCGAACAGGGTCCGCCGCTGGCGCCCGAGCGTGGCGCCCGCGCGGATCTGCGCCAGCCCAGCGAAGACCCGCTCTTTCACCGCGAGGGGGGCGTTGATCGTGGGGAGCGCCCCCTTCAGCGCCGAACGCCAGGAGCCCTCCCGTTCCCGCCACACCTGGCAGCCGCGGCAGGACCGCCAGTGCTCCCGGGCGGTGGCGAGATCACCAGCCGGCTCCGCGGGCCCCGCTGCGTCCATGAGGATCCTCCGGGCGCTCGCGCAATCCATCAGGCGTCCACCTCCTGCTTGCCGCGCAGAGGGCCGAGCCGGTCGCGCAACAGGCGCCTTCCCCGCGCCAGGCGCGAGGCGACCGTCCCCGGCGGACAACCGCAGAGAGCCGCGATGTCGCGAAGCGGCAGGTCTTCGACGTCGGCCAGCAGCACTGTCAGGCGGAACTCCTCCGGCAGTTCAGCCAGCGCCGCCTCGATCTCCTCCGCGTCGCATCGGCTGAGGAGCAGGCTCTCGGGCGTTTCGAAGAGGACCGGT
>DAISWT010000460.1:0-1629 GCA_036826235.1 Acidobacteriota bacterium
GCGGCAGGTACCCCAGGTGCTCCAACAGCGCGGTCGAAATCGCGAACTCGCGGACATCCTTGAGGTCTCTGCGATCGCACCACGCGGGCACCTCGATGCGGATCTTGTGGTTGTGTTCGGCGACGCGGACGTCATATTCCAGTGTCATGTCGATCTCCTTCGCGCGAACAGGATCGCCCGAAGGAGGACACCGAACAATCGGCGTGTGCCTCAATCCGGTGCGGGGAAATCCCCGAGAGCGATCACCGGGTAGTGGAGGCGAAGGTGCGGCGGAATCCTCCACCTGCAGGCGGCTTTTCTGGGGGATGAGAGCTGCGAGTCGTCAGGAGCCGGTTGGTGCCGAAGACAGGACTTGAACCTGCACGGGGTTGCCCCCACTAGACCCTGAATCTAGCGCGTCTGCCAGTTCCGCCACTTCGGCACTGTGGGGGCGATACGTTACCAGAATTCCGCGGAGGCGCCAAGGGGAACGACAACGTCCGCTCCACGAGCGGCATCCCGGGTCTAGCGTGGCGTGAAGGTGCGCGAGATGTTGAAGCCGAGGCGGAAGTCGCCGTCGCGCAGGTCGAGATCTCCCCCGGTGACGTACAGGTCGGTGTGGGCGCCCTGGGTGTTCGTCGCGAAGATGTGAAACGCGTGACGGGCCGTGGCGATGCTGAAGCCGACCGATCCCGACTGAAATTCGTTCTGGACACCGGAGAGCTGGGCGATCCATTCTCCGGTCACCGCCATCTTCGGATTGAGCCGCCACTCGCCGCCGACTCCGATGGCGCTCGTGCCGCGAGTGTCGGCCTCGTCCAGGTAGTTGGTGCGCGTCACGTACGTCGGCACGAGCATGAGCGACAGATGGTCTCCGAGGCGGCGCGCCAGGATGGCCTGGGCGCCGTAGCGGTTCCGGTTGAACCCGGTCGTTTCCCGGAGATTTGAGAAGCTCCCGCGCAGCGCGAGCGACAGGGGCGCGCGGCCGGGAGCCTGGCGGATCGGCACCCACTTCGAGTACGCCTCGTAGTCGTGCTGCAGATTGGTCCGCCGCAGGCCCACTTCGACTGTGTCGCCGAGACCGTAGGCCAACCCGATCGAGACCCAGGCGTCCGTGTCCAGGCCGTAGAAATCGTGGCTCCCGGCTTCCCGAGCCGGCGCCTTGAACCGGTGCAGGATCCGGAACTCGAGGGTGCGTCCGCCGAGCGGATCGGAGGTCGGAAGGTTCACCAGGGTGCTGTCGTGGAACGTGCGCGGCGGGCGGGCTGCCGCTTCGGCGGCCGGCGGAGCGCCCCAGCGGTCGGCGGGGAAGGCCTCGACCCACTGGCGCACCAGCGCGATCTCGTCCGCGCTCAACGGGTTCATCGAGAGCGGCATGCGCGGACCGCGGTAATGCCCCTCGTCGGGCGGCAACAGCTTCAGGTAGAGAAGGCTCTCGTCGGCGGCGCCGGGGACGACGCGCAGCAAGGGTGGATCGGTGCGCGCGCGGACGTTCACCGAGGATCGGTAAATCTGGCCGACCTCCAGGCGCAACCCCTGCCTCGCGTCCGGTCCCAGGTGGCAGCCCGGCATTGCGCAACGCGCCTGGAGGAGACGACCAGCACGGGTGAACAGCTCCGCCTCATCGGTGGGCGTTGTCACCTCAGTCGG
>DAISWT010000461.1:0-472 GCA_036826235.1 Acidobacteriota bacterium
TACTCCCCCACCGGCAACGCGGCCAGCTACCCGCCCGGCCTGTACGCCGTGCTGACGGGGCTCACTTTCCGTTTGTTGTGGCCGGCCGCGTAACGCCCGGTCGTCAGCTGAGACGGATCAGGGACCGACACGACAGCGCGCGACCTGGGACCTCCTCCGATCAGGATGGATCCGGGGTCCGGGCAGGGGATGCGAGCCCCGGAAAGCCCTGGACGCGCGGGAGGCGGTCCGTGACGCGTGGACGAGGGTCGGAGGCGCGCCAGAGATTGCGCGTCCAGGTGGCGGCGGCCTCGACGCCGAGGTTGATGTACGGCAGGACGATGAGGGTCAGGACGGTGGAGGACGCCAGGCCGCCGATGACGGTGCGCGCCAGGGGGTAGTAGTAGGCGTCGCCGACGCTGGAGCGGCCGAGGGCCAGCGGGATGAGACCGACGATCGCGGTCAGGGCGGTCATCAGGACGGCGCGCAGTCG
>DAISWT010000461.1:547-1618 GCA_036826235.1 Acidobacteriota bacterium
GATGCCGTTCTTGACCACGATGCCGATCAGCATCAACAGGCCGATCTGCGCCATCAGATTGAACGGCGTGCGCGTCGCCGCCAGGAGCCAGGCGGCCCCCGGAAGGGCGAACGGGATCGAGAACAGGATGGCGAACGGCTGCGCCACCGACTCGAACAGCGACGCCATGGCGAGATACACCAGGACCAGGGCCAGGGCGAAATTGATCCCCATCTGCTGGTTCTCCTCGCCCTGTTCGAGGATCTTGTCGTCCCACGACCAGGTGTAGCCGGGAGGCGGGTCGAAGGCGTTCATCAGTCCCTCGATCTCCTTCTTCGTCTTGCCCCAGTCCTTCCCCTCGTAGGTGGCGTTGACGGCCACCCGCACCTTGCGGTTCTCGCGCGCGATCTGGTCGGCGCGGCGCACCACCTGGAACGAGGCGATGTCGCCGAGCAGCACCGGCCGGTCCGGGGGCCCGATCTGGAGCTTGCGGAGATCCTGCAGGTTCTCGCGGTCGATCTGACGCAGCTCCAGCCAGGTCTCCACCTCGCGGTCGCCGGTGTTGAAGCGCTGCAGGCGCATCCCGCCCAGGGTGAACTGGAAGATCTGCGACATGTCCTCGGCCGTCAGCCCGGCGCGCAGCGCCTTGTCGCGGTCCATCACCACCTGGATCTCGTTGCGGCCCTTGTTGAGCGACGAGGTGATGTCCTGCACCCCGTCCACCGTCCCCAGGCGGCGCGCCGCCTCGTCGGCCAGCTTGGTGAGGACGCCGCTGTCGTGGCCGAAGAACTTGACGGCGAAGTAGGTGCTGTTGCCGCCCACCTCGGCCTCCTCGGCGAAGAAGATGCGCGCCCCCGGTACCTGCGGCAGGCCGGCGCGTATCTCTTTGCGCAGCTCCTTGACCTGCTCGTCCCCCAGATCGTCCCGCGCCATGGTCAGGATGGTGTGCGCCTCGTTCTCGCCGTACACGCTGTAGACCGAGTCGATGAAGAGCTTCTCCTTGTTGGCGCGGAAGTACGCCTCGGCCGCGTCGACCGCCCGCTCGGCGTCCGACTTGTAGACGAAATCGGCGAACTCGTACTGCAGGAACAG
>DAISWT010000462.1:0-1603 GCA_036826235.1 Acidobacteriota bacterium
CGGCCCCGCGCGCTTCCGCTTGGTCGGCGCCTACGGCCACCCGGCACTCATGGACCTCGTCCTCGCGGCTCTCACGGACGCGGACCCCGCGACCGCCGCTGCCGCCGGGGCGGCGTTCACCAAAATGACGGGACAGAACATCGACTCCGAGAAAAAGGCGAAGCTGCCGCCCGAGAACGGCGGCGAGCCGGACGAGTTCGAGGCCGAGTTCCAGGAGGAAGTGACGCTCCCCGACCCGGAAGTCGCCCAGCGCCATTGGAAGCTCGTCAAGCCGGTCTTCCAGCAGGCGTGCCGGCTGCGGAGGGGGTTCGACGTGGGCGGCGCGCTGACGCCCGAGGTGTTCGGCGCGCTCGATATGGAATCGCGGTGGGAGATTCTTCTGCGCGCGCGGTTTCAGGGCAAGTGGAGCGGCTCGCCGCTGCGGCTGGAGCGGTTTCCGCAGCAAGGGTGAGATCGCGTGAGGAGGACTCTCGCCAATGGCGACGCTGAAGATCCAAACGTTTCCGAGCGACAAATCAGGGCAGCTGCTGAAAAACGTCCAGACCGCGCTCACGAACCTGACCGGGGTCCGCGCGGGCAAGGACGGCGTGTACTTGCGTGCCCCGCTGAAGCTTGACGCGGACCGGGACGAGCTCCGGCCGGATTACCGCCTCGTGTGGCAACAGTGCACGATCGAGTACGATCCCGAGGAAGCCGGCGCGGAAGTGCCGCCGGGCACCCGCATGATCCGTATCGGCCCTTTCTGCCTGGACCTTGACGTGAAGGCGATGGAGAAGATCATCCTGCACGAGTACCTTCACCTGGTTATCGTCGGTTGGGGCTCCGGGGACTCGCAGCACCCGCAGATCAATCTCATCATCAAGTTCAAGCTCAACTATCCGGGTCCCCCCAATCCGGCCAACCCAGCCGAAGAGTAGGGAGGTGAAACCATGAGCAGCCCATATTCACCCCGCAGCCGGCCGAACCTGGGAGACTATCACCTGCACCTCGATCCCGAGATCGAAGCGGAGATCCAGGCGTTGCAGTCCCGTCCCCCCAGTCCGCGCCTGCGCAACCTGGTCCTCTTCCCGGACTGGATGGCGTTGGAGCCGATGACCCTCGATCGCATTCTCCGGACCCCGCCACCGACCGCCGCGTCCCGACCCCTCGTGCCGCGCGGCGACTACACCGACCCCCCACGCGCGGCCGAAGTCGGTGACCTGATGAAGGCCATCTGGGCCGTCCCGGTCGTCCAAGACACCACCACGCGACTCTTGGACCAGGTCTCCGACCGGGCCCGGCGCGACTGGCGGAACGCCTCCACGGGCGAGCAGGCGTTGTTCATCACTTCGAGCGCCGTGATCGCCGGTGGCTCGCTCGCTGGACTGCTCAGCAACAACCAGGCGCGCACGGGCGCCTTCAACTTCATCGTCGACAAGGACATTCCGGTCCCCGGCGTGGACGGACTGACGGTGCGCATGAAGCCGCGCGGTGCGGCCGCGACCTATAGCAACATCGGAGGGTCCGGTATGACGATCAGTGCCGGGGGACAAGCGGGAGGGGGTGGGCCAACGCAGGTCGAAGTGATGGTGACCTTCGACGTGACACGCTATCTCCGCGACCG
>DAISWT010000463.1:0-1601 GCA_036826235.1 Acidobacteriota bacterium
CGCGTGGCGTTCTCGGGGCTCGACGCCTCGGTCGCCGGCGCCATCGAGGAGGAGTTCGCCCGCGCCGGGCACGCCGTGGTGAGCAACTCGCGCAACCACAGGATGGACCCCGAGGTCCCCCTGCTGATTCCGGAGGTCAACGCCGATCACCTCGAGCTCGTCGAAGTCCAGAAGCGCAGGTGGAGAGGCAGCGGGTTCATCGTGACGAACCCGAACTGCTCCACCGTCGGCCTGGCGATGTCGGCGGCGCCCCTCTATCGCGCCTTCGGCATCAAGCGCCTGGTGGTGGCGACCCTGCAGGCGATCTCGGGCGCCGGGTACCCCGGCGTGTCCTCGGTGGACATCCTCGACAATGTCATCCCGTTCATCGGCGGCGAAGAGGAGAAGATGGAGTCGGAGACGCTGAAGATCCTCGGCACGCCGAAGGCGGCCGCGTCGTTCCCGATCAGCGCGCAGTGTCACCGGGTGCAGGTCTCCGACGGGCATACGCTGGCCGTCGCCGTCGAGACCGACCAGAGGACGACCCCCGAGGAGGCGGCGCGGGCGCTGCGCGAGTTCCGATCGTCCCTGGCCCAGCTGGGTCTCCCGAGCCTGCCGGAGCGGCCGCTCACCGTGCGCGACGAGCCGGACCGCCCGCAGCCGCGGTTCGACCGGATGGCCGGCAAGGGGATGACGGTCAGCGTGGGACGGATGAGGGTCTGCCCGGTGCTCGGGCTGAAATACGTCGCGCTGGTGCACAACACCATCCGCGGCGCGGCGGGAGTGGCGATTCTGAACGCCGAGCTGCTCAAGGCGAAGGGATGCCTGTGACGGAGACGGAGCAGGGCTGGGTCAAGGTGTTCGCCCCGGCGTCGATCGCCAACCTGGGGCCGGGGTTCGACGCGCTCGGCGTGGCGCTGGAGGGTCTCGGCGACACCATCCAGGCGCGGCGCACCGAGATGCCGGGCGTGCGGATCGTCGAGATGACCGGCGAGAAGGAGAGCATCCCGGCCGATCCGGCGCAGAACTGCGCCGGCCGCGCCGCCGAGTCGGTCCTGAAGCAGCTCAAGGGCAAGGCGGCCAGGGAGGCCGGGCTGGAGATGAGGCTGCACAAGGGGCTGCCCCAGGGGAGCGGGCTGGGGTCGAGCGCCGCCAGCGCCGTGGGCGGCGCGGTGGCGGCGCACCTTCTGTTCGGCTCGGCGCTCGGCAGCAACATGCTCCTCGAGGCGGCCCTCGAGGGCGAAGTGCTGGTGAGCGGCTGCCGGCACGCCGACAACCTGGCGGCCTCCCTGCTGGGCGGGGTCACCATCGTCCGCAGCCACAATCCGATCGACGTCATCCGTCTGGAGCTTCCCTCCGCGATGCGCTTCGTCGTCGTCCTGCCGGGGATGGAGATCGAGACGCGTTACGCGCGCTCGGTCCTTCCGGAGACGATCGCCCTCAAGGACGCCGCCGGCAACTGGGCGAACGCCGCGGCCCTGACGGCGGCGGTGGCGCGCGGCAACGTCGCGGACTTCGGCCGCGCGGTCGTGGACCGCGTCGTCGAGCCGGTCCGCGCGAAACTGATCCCGGGCTTCGCCGAGGTGAAGAAGGCGGCGCTCGACTCCGGGGCGCACGGCTGC
>DAISWT010000464.1:0-1598 GCA_036826235.1 Acidobacteriota bacterium
CTCTGCTGCAGGAGCGGCCGGATGCGGCCGGTGTCCAAATCAATGATCCACAACTGCCGATACCCGGAGCGATCGGATACGAACGCCAGGTGGCGGCTGTCGGGTGCCCAGGTCGGATCCTCGTTGCGCCCGACCGAGGTCAACTGGCGAACCGTGCGGGTGCGCACGTCCAGTACGAACACCTGCAACGTGCCCGCCACATCCCGATGGAACGCGACCGATTGCCCGTCGGGCGACCACTCGGGCGCGTTGGACGCGCCCGTGACGCCGTAATCGAAGGGCGCGAACAGCTGCTGGTCCGTCCCGTCCGCCGCCATCACGTAGATCTGCGGCAGACCCGAGCGGGTCGAGACGAACGCGATCCGCTGCCCGTCGGGACTGTAGGCAGGGGACAAGTTGTCCGAAAAGCGCCCCACGGTCAAGCGTTGCAAGCAGCAGTTGTCCTTGGCGTTGACGGTGTAGACATCGGTGCCTTCCTCGGTGGCGCGGCTGAAGGCGAGCGTCTTCCCATCCGGCGAGAACGCGGGTGTGAAATCCAGCGCCCGGCCGGTGGTCGCGACGGCGGTGCGCTCGCCGTTGCCCAGGTCCTGCACGAAGAGCTGTCCGTGCCCTTGCCAGAATTCCATGTAGGCGAGGCGCCGCGCGTCGGGCGCCCAGGCCGGCGACATCGCCTGGCGATCGGTCGAGGAGACGAGTCGCATGTCGGCACCGTCCTGATCGATTACGTACACCTTGCCGTCCTTGACGAACCCGACGCGCGTCGCCGCCATGCCGGGGGCCCCGAGCGTCGCCTGGAGCACCTGGTCGGCCAGCCGGTGGACCGCCATGCGGAAGCCCGCCGCTGCGGGCGCGGGGAGCCGGGCCGGGAACGCCCGCCGCAGCGCGCCGGCGGCGACGTCGTGCAGGTCGACGACCGTTGTGTCCCCCGCCGCGCGCACGTCCACGACGAAGTCGGCGCCGAGGGCGAGGTACAGCGGATAGTTGGGTCCCGCCGCTTGGGCCCCGCCCGTGCGTCCGCGTCCGGGGGCTCCGCGGGCGGGGGGAGCCGTGCCGAGCGCCGCCGCCCCGACGCGCAGCGAATCGCCGGCCGGCAGCGTGATGAGCTCGAAGCGGTCGCTGTAGTCCAGGTCGCGCATCAGCATCGCGCGCGCCGAATCGAGGCCCGCGGGGCGCCCCGGCAGAACCACGAGCCCGGGCCGCACACCGGGCTGGTACACGATCCCGATGCGCACGCCGCGATCGATCGCGGAGGTGTCTTGCGCGTCGGACCGCCGGACGGTCGGACCGACCGACACCACCAGGCCGAGGCCGAGCAGCAGGAGCCTCACGAACGTCTTCCAGAGAAATAAAACCGCACGAACAGGACGTCGGCCGCCCACCCGTCCGGCAGCGCCCCGAACGCCTTGAACTTTCCGGCCTCCTCGATCGCGCCCTGTGCCTCGAGGTCGAACGCGAAGTTCCCCGAGCGCCGGATGAACTGCAGATCGGTCACCGAGCCGTCGCGGTGCACGAAGAACGACACCTCCGCCTCGAGGGGCGTGCTCTGCAGCGGCCGCTGCCAGCGCCGCAGCACCTGGCCCACGATGTTCTGCAGGTAC
>DAISWT010000465.1:0-1598 GCA_036826235.1 Acidobacteriota bacterium
GCCGGACCTTCACGAGCATGTTGAGAAGGTGGACGGCTGCGCCCCTGCGGAGGAGCTTCTTGATCGACTCCACCAGGATCGTGCTGTCTTTCATGGTTCGGGCTCCCGGCAAAGGGCGGTCATTCTATCGCAACGGGAGGGAATCACCTACGACACGGGCAGACCGATCAGGCGCAGGAGTTCGCGATCGTCGCGCCAGCCTTTCTTGACCTTCACCCACAGCGACAGGTGCACGCGCGACCCCAGGTACTCCTGAATCTGCTGCCGCGCGGAGGTACCGATCCCCTTCATCATCCGCCCGCCCTCGCCGATCAGGATCCCCTTCTGCGATTCCTTGTCGGCGACGATGGTGGCGTGGATGCGCGTCAGACCGTTCTCGACCGGCTCCACGAGGTCGATGATGACCGCGGTCGAGTGCGGCACCTCCTGGCGCGTCTGCTGGAACACCTGCTCGCGGATCAGCTCGGCGATCGCCTGACGCTGCGGCAGATCGGTCAGCATGCCCTCGGGGAAATGCGGTGGTCCCGGCGGCATCGTCGCCGCGATCACGGCCTGGAGCCGATCGCTGTTCTCCCCCGTCAATGCCGACACCGGAACGATCTCCTCGAACAGACCGGCGCGGCTCGCCTCATCGATCAGGGGCAGAAGATTCTCCTTCGCCGTCAGGTCGACCTTGTTCAGCACCAGAAGATTCCGCGAACGCGCCTGCCGGAGCAGATCGAACACGAAGCGATCGCCGGGACCGAAGCCCTCGGAGGCGTCCACCAGAGCGGCCACGAGATCCACCTCGCGCAGGACGCGAGTGGCCAGCCGCACCATCTCCTCGTTCATGCGGTAGCGGGGCTTGTGGATTCCGGGAGTGTCGATGTAGACAATCTGAAGACCCGGCCGATGCAGGATACCGCGCACCGGGAAGCGCGTGGTCTGCGGGACCTCCGACACGATGGACACCTTCGCGCCGACGAGGCGGTTCACGAGGGTCGACTTGCCGACGTTGGCGCGGCCGGCCAGCGCCACGAAGCCGCAGCGGGACCCTTCCGGGATCACGCCGGTGTCCGGCGGCGCCACGATCGCGGGACCTTCATCGATTTCGCCCACGGGGCACGTCCTCCGCGCGCGCCGCCTGCGCCTCGCCCCACGGCAGGCGGCGTCTCTTGAGTGAGACGCGAGCGGCGCGCGCCAGGAGGTCTTCCTCCAGTCGCCTCATCTCGCCGCTGTCCTGCTCATGATCGTAACCGAGCAGGTGCAGAAATCCATGCGTCACGAGCAGGGACAGCTCCTCCTCCAGGCTCCAGCCGGCCTTCCGCGCCTGCCGCCTGGCCTGCGGGATCGACACCACGAGATCGCCGAGGTGCGGCCGTCCGGGCAGAAGTCCCCGGCCCGCCGGAAACGACAGGACGTCGGTCGTGCGGTCCTTTCCCAGGAAGGTCCGGTTGAGCCGCCGCACGCGGGCGTCGGGCGCCAGGAGGAGGGTGACCTCGGAACCCGTCCGCCCGGTCGCGCGCATCAGCCGTCCCAGGAGGCGCGAGCAGCGCGGCGCCAGGCGGCGCCAGCCGGGGCGGGCGACGACCACCTCTACCGGCCCCATCGCTTGAAGG
>DAISWT010000466.1:0-1598 GCA_036826235.1 Acidobacteriota bacterium
CGTCTCTCGAGGCTCTGCAGGGCGGCGCGTGCCGCACCCGCCCGGCGCAGAAGGTCGGGGACGGGCAGGCGGCCGCCGGAATCGCGCAGAACTTCGAGCAGTCGATTCTGGCGCGCCCCGCGCGGTGGGCGGCCGGAAGGCCGGGCCCCCTCGCCGCCCGGCCCCGAAGCGGGTCCTGGCACCGGTCCCTGCCTCAGCGCGGCCTGCTCCTCCAGACGCGGTCGCGGCCCGGGCGATGCCGCGATCTCCACCACTTCCAGGAGTCCGGCCTCCCGCAGGCGCTCCAGGATGCGCGCCTTGAACCGCGGTCCGATGCGGCGCCTCAGATCCGGCAACCGGATCGCCGCGCCGCGCGCGGCCGTGAACTCCGACACGGTCTCCAGGATCTCGCGCGCCAGCGGATCGGCGGCGATGCGCGGCAGGGACGCGCCGGGAGGGACGCCGCCGGCGGCGCCCAGCGACCCGCGGCCGGCCTCGGTTAACGACACGACCTTCTCGAGATGCGCCTTCATCCCGGGAAGTGCTGCGCGGATCATCTCGCCCAGGGAGGCGACGTAGTAGTCGGCCGCGAAGCGCGCCAGCTCCAGGACCTGCGCGTCGAGGACCGGCTCGGGATCGAGGACGTCCTCGACCGGCTTGAGGGGAAATGCCGTGTCGCCGGCCCCCTCCGTGAGGCGCACGTCGAGAACGTAGCCGGTCAGCTTGCGCCGGCCGAACGGCACGATGACGCGCACGCCGGAGAGGCAGCGTGGGGCCAGGGCTTCGGGAACCGAGTAGGTGAACAGGCGTCGCACCGGCCGCGGGACGGCGACCGACGCGACGAGCAGGCTCACACCGCCTTCTTCAGCTCGGCCATGACCTTCTTCATGTCGTCCCAGACGTCCCTCTTGGCGGCCGGGTTGCGCAGCAGGTAGGCCGGGTGGAAGGTCGGCATGACGCGGATGCCGTCGATCTCGTGGAACGTTCCCCGGAGCCGCGTGATCGTGTCTCGCGTGCCGAGCACCGTCTGCGTCGCCGGTGTCCCGAGGCAGACGATCACCCGCGGACGAATCGCCAGGATCTGCTGGAAGAGGAAGGGAGAGCAGGTGGCGATCTCGTCGGGCAGGGGCGTGCGGTTCTCCGGCGGCCGGCACTTCACGACGTTGGCGATGTAGACGTCTTCCCTCTCCATCCCCATCGATTCGATGATCTTCGTCAGGAGCTGGCCGGCCCTCCCGACGAACGGCTCCCCCTTGAGGTCTTCGTCGGCCCCCGGACCCTCGCCGACGAACATCAGCCGCGCCGCCGGGTTGCCGACGCCGAACACGACGTTCGTGCGATTGCGGCACAGACCGCAGCGCGTGCAGTCGCCGATGTCCTCCCGGATGAGCCGCAGCGCGGTGGCGGCGTCCGGCGCCTCGGGGACGCGGACCGCGGCGACCAGGGACACCGGCCGCTCCGCAACGCGGGCGCGCCGCCCCGCGCCCGACGCAGCGGGACCCTCGACTTCATCGAAGCCCCCGAACAATCCCACCTGCACGACGGGGCGGCGATCCTCGACCCGGGCCGCGGATTCAGTTCCGGACGAAGACCGATCCGGCGGGCCGTCCGCCCGGGCG
>DAISWT010000467.1:0-1588 GCA_036826235.1 Acidobacteriota bacterium
TCCCCTTGCGCCGCAGGATCTCGGCGTTGTCCTCCGCCCACTCGGTCGAGCCGCCCAAGGCCATCTCCTCGGCGTCCCAGAACGCCAGGACGAGAGTGCGGCGTGGCTGCCAGCCGAGGCTCTTCATCCTCCCGAAGGCACGCAGTGTCTCGAGCAGCGCCGCCGTGCCGCTCGAGGGGTCGCCTGCGCCGTAGATCCAGGCGTCGTGGTGGTTGCTGAGGATGACCCAGGACTCGGGCTCTTCCCGGCCCGGGATGCGCACCAGGACATTGCGGATCGTGTCGGTCCTCGGCTCCATCCTGACCGCGAGCCTGATGCGCGCCGGGCCCGGACCGAGATGGTAGGCGTCGACCAGCGTCACATCCTTCGGCGCCGGAGCCGCCGGTTTCCCGGAGCGCGGCCCGCGACCGGGCGGTGCGCCGACCGGCTCCTTGCGCAATCCGCCCTGCATCGGCTCGGGCGCCTCGGGCCCCCCGAGGTGCGCCAGGATGAGCGCGGCGTCGCGGTACGAGATCGGCAGGACCGGGATTCTCGGCAGGCCCTCGACCTTCTGGGGATCCAGACGCTTCGCACCGGGCAGGGCCGCCCAGCCGGGGCTGAGCGGGTCACCCTCGTAGGGAGTGTCCACGAGCGAGCGGCGCATGATCGAGCCCGGCGGCCGCCAGTCGCCCTGCGGGTAGACCGGACCCTGCACGAAGCCGTCCTCGAGCGGGTCGGCGTACAGGATGGCCGCGACCGCGCCCTCCTCCTGAGCGCGCAGGACCTTCCGCCCCTCTCCTTCGCCGAAGTAGCGCATCAGGGCCACGCGTCCCTCGAGGGACACGCCGCGCTCCTTGAGGGCCCGGAACTCGGCCACGGTCCCCTGTCCGACATAGACCACGTCCCCTTCGGCCGTACCCGACCCGCTGTAGGCGCAGAACCCCAGGTGATCGGCGGCGCGCTCGGTGAACGGATCGTCCGGGATCCTGTCCTCGGCCAGTGACAGCGGCTTCTTGATCGGGGCGGTCAATTCGATCGATCGCGGTCCGGGGTGCGAGTTATAGAACTGGTATTCGGCGATCTCCGGTTTGAAGCCGGCCTTCCCGGCCTCCTGTCTGATGTACTGGACGACGCGGCGCGCGCCTTCGGTCCCGGCGCGGTGCGGCTCCCGGGTCAGCTCACGATGGGTGCGGGAGATGCGTGTCGGATCCAGGAGCGAGGCGTACTGGCTTTCGATCTCGCTCTCCTGGTCCCACGCCGGCTCGGTGAAGCCGAGCGGCAGGGTGTCGGGCTCCGGCGGGTAGGCCGCAGCGCGGCAGACCGGCCCCCCGGCACCGCCCGCCGCGACAAGGCAAAGTGCGAGGAGGACGTTCCGTCTCATGGTGGCGGCGTGCCCGGAACGCTTGCCCGATTTCATCAGCCTGGCCAACCACGTGCGCCGGGAAGTCAAAACCCAATCGGAGCGATGGGAGCTCAGCTCGCCGGCCGCTCGCGAGCGACTTTACCGCCTCTTGTTCGGTTCGCGGATGGCGTTGGAAGAGATCATGCTTCAGTCGCCTGCCGCCAGCCCTCCGCCTGAACTCATTCACTGCGACGAGGAACCATCACG
>DAISWT010000468.1:0-1586 GCA_036826235.1 Acidobacteriota bacterium
GATGCGGGTGAAGCAGGTCTCCGACCGGGCGCGCGGCTATGGCATCCCCGGCGAATCCGCGGACGGCAACGACCTGTTCGCGGTCTTCGACGCGGTCGGCCGCGCCACCGCGCGCGCCCGCAGGGGCGAGGGGCCGTCGCTCCTGGAGTTCGTCACCTTCCGGATGACGGGACACTCCGCCCACGACGACGCCGGCTACGTGCCGAAGGCCCAGTTCGACGAGTGGGAGCGCAAGGACCCAATCCGCCGGTTCCAGGACGAGCTCCTGCGGCGGAGGCTGGTCGATGCGGCGGCGCTGCGGGAGATGGAAGCGCGCATCGAGGCCGAGCTGGACGAGGCGGTGGCCTGGGCGGAGAAGCAGCCGTACCCGGAGCCGGAGGAGTGCCTGACGGGTGTCTATCATGAGTAGTGGCGGCCCCGGGGCCGCCCGCGGGGAGGGACGCACGTGGCCCTGACGACCTACGTTGAGGCGATCCGGCAGGGGATCTGGGAGGAGATGGAGCGCGACGAGCGCGTCTTCATCCTCGGCGAGGACGTCGGCATCTACGGCGGCGCCTTCAAGGTCACCGAGGGGATGCTGGAGCGCTTCGGCGAGATGCGCGTCATCGACACGCCGATCTCGGAGTCGGCGATCGTCGGGGCGGCGATCGGCGCCGCGCTGATGGGCATGCGGCCGATCGCCGAGATGCAGTTCATCGATTTCATCTCCTGCGCCTTCGATCAGATCACCAACTTCGCCGCCAAGAACCGTTACCGCTGGGGCGCCGGCGTGCCGATCGTCATCCGCGGACCGAGCGGCGGAGGAGTGCACGGCGGGCCGTACCACTCGCAGAACCCCGAGATGTATTTCGTGCACACCCCCGGTCTCAAGGTCGTCGCGCCGGCGACGGCTTATGACGCGAAGGGTCTCATCAAGGCCGCCATCCGCGACGAGGACCCGGTCATCTACCTGGAGCACAAATACCTCTACCGCCGCATCAAGGAGGAGCTACCGAAAGACGACTACATCGTGCCGATCGGCCGCGCCGCCGTCCGCCGCGAAGGGAAGGATCTGGCGATCCTGACGTACGGGGCGATGCTGTACCAGGCACTGGACGCGGCCGACGTGCTGGCGCGCGAAGCCGGGCTGCAGACGGAGGTCGTCGACCTGCGCAGCCTGCTGCCTCTCGACAAGGACGCGATCCTGAGCGCCGCGAAGAAGACCGGGAAGGTCCTGGTGGTCCATGAAGACACGCGAACGGGCGGCATCGCGGGCGAGATCGCCGCGATCATCAACGAGGAGGTCTTCGAGTACCTGGACGGTCCGGTCCTGCGGGTGACGGCGCCCGACACGCCGGTGCCCTACAGTCCGCCGCTGGAGGAGTTCTTTCTCCCCAACAAGGAGAAAATTTTGAAGGCCGCACGACAATTGGCGGCGTACTGAGTGTCTGCACCTTTTAGGGCTCCGGGCTGCAGCCGACGCTGGAAACCGCGCGGCTGAGCCCGGTCGGAATTTGGCAGGCGACGCGAGAAGGAGCACACGATGCGGGTCGACGTGATCATGCCTCAGATGGGGGAGAGCATCGCGGAGGGGACCCTCACCCGCT
>DAISWT010000469.1:0-1544 GCA_036826235.1 Acidobacteriota bacterium
GGGGGCGCCGGGCAGCCAGCTTCGGGTCGAGCATGCGGATCGTTCCGGCCGCGGCGTTGCGCGGGTTGGCGAACGTGGGCTCGCCCGCCTCTTCGCGCCTGCGGTTCATCTCGCGGAAGGCGGCGATCGGGTAATACACCTCCCCGCGCACCTCCAGGAACGGCACCGGTCGCAGAAGGCGCAACGGCACCGAAGGGATGGTGCGGATGTTGAACGTCACCTCCTCGCCCAGGACACCGTCGCCGCGGGTCACGCCGCGCGCCAGCGAGCCGTTCTCGTAGATCAGCGACACCGAGACTCCGTCGATCTTCAGCTCGGCCGCCAGGGGCACGTCCCCCTCGAGGCGCGAGACCGGCCCGAGCACGCGCAGAAGCCGGTCATACCACTCCCGCACCTCCTCCTTCGAAGTGGCGTTGTCCAGGCTGAGCATCGGCACGGCATGCCGGACGGTCGGCAGGTTGCCCTCGACCGCCGCCCCGACCCGTTGCGTCGGCGAGTCGGGGGTGACCAGGTCGGGGAACGCCGTTTCGATCTCGATCAGCTCGCGCTCCAGAAGGTCGTACTCCGCATCGGAGATCTCGGGGTCGCTGTCGACGTAATAGCGCTTGCGGTGATGCCAGATCAGCCGCCGCAGCTCTTCGGCGCGCCGCGCCGCCTGCTCCCGCGTGCGCGGCCTCTCGGCCCGCCGGATCGCCTCCTTCACGAGGCCCCCGACCAGGAAGCGCCCGCCTCGGCAGCGGGGCCGGGGGCCTCCGACGTCGCGGCGTGGCGCCGCGGCAGGGTCAGGATGAAGCGGGCGCCCTTCCCCACCTCGCTTTCGACCGCAATCGAGCCGCCGTGCGCCTGCAGGATGCGCGCGGCGATCGGCAGTCCCAGCCCGGTCCCGCCGCCCCGGTTGGAATAGAACACGTCGAAGATCCGGTCACGGTCGCCCGCGGGGATCCCCGGCCCGTTGTCCTCGATGGAGACGATCGCCTCCCCCTGCGGGCCGACGCGGCTCTCGATCGCCACCTGGCCTCCCTCCGGCAGGACCTGCGTGGCGTTGATCAGGATGTTCATCACCGCCTGCCGGATCAGCCCCTCGTCGAGGTCGACGGGCGGCAGGTAGGGGGACAGATCCAGGCGCAGGCTGATCCTGCGTTTCTCGAACTCGGGCCGCAGGAACACAGAGAGGTCGCGCAGGATGGCGTTGAGGTCCTTGCTCTCGAAGCGCGGCTGGTGGGGGCGGGCGTAGGTCAGGAAATTGTTGACCAGATTGCTCAGCCGCCGGATCTCCCCCTGCAGCGCCGGCAGGAACACCCGCGGGTCGCCGTCGTTCGCCGAGGGGTGATCGGCCAGCTCCTCCTCCAGCATCTGGAGATTCATGCTCAGCACGTTCAAGGGGTTGCGGATCTCGTGCGCCAGGCCCGCCGCCAGGGCGCCGACGAACGCCAGGCGATCGTCCATCTGCGCCTGGGCCTCGAGCAGCCTGGTCCGGTGCAGCAGGCGGAGGACGTACAGGAACGCGATCAGCAGGATCGCGACTGCTGCCACCGCGCCAATCC
>DAISWT010000470.1:0-1536 GCA_036826235.1 Acidobacteriota bacterium
GCATGCTCTTGATCTCGCGGTCGAGCCGTTTCTTCTGGAGGGCATGCGCCATCTGACCCGCGAACATCTCGAGCGGCGACAGCGACTCGGCGGTCGGCGGCTCGGTGCTCTCGGGCCCGGCCAGCATGACGGTTCCGACCAGGCTCGCGCCGGACCCGTACAGCGGGATGAACAGGAGGTCCTGCTCCGTCCCGGGACGGAGACCGCCACCGTTGCACTCGCCGGCGGGCACGACATAGGACCCGCCGACCCTGTGGGCGTCCCGGAACATCGCGGCCCGTTGCCCGGCCTCCGGCTTGTGACCGTGGAAGTAGTCGATTTCCGCGTCGCTGAAGCCGGTGAAATAGAACTGCAGATCGCGCCCCTCCGGGTCGATCAGCGTTAACACGGCGCGGCTGAATCCGGAGTTCTCGTGCACGGTGTCGAGGAACATCCGGCTGACTACGTCGAGGTCGTCCTCCTGGACGATGCGGTTGGCCACGGCGACGAACGCCGCCATCCGGCGGAGCGCGCGCTGCAGGGCCTCCGAGGCGCCGTCGCCGTCCCCGCCGCCTCCGGCCGCTCCCCCCCCGGCGGCGTGGCCGCCCGGGCCGATGGCCCGGGCAACGCGCCCGAGCGCCTCTTTGGGGATCCCGGAGGCCTTCTTCTCCGGGCGACCCGGCTCGCTCGAACCGAGGATCAGCACACCGGCCGCCCGGTTCCCGCAGACGAGCGGCAGGAAGGCCGCCTCGGCCATGCCATATTCGCGCAGGATCCGTTCCTCCACGTAGCGCGCGCGATCACGCAGGTTCGAGGCGATCGCGACCGCGCATCGGCGCAGGACCTGCGCCGCCCGGGAGCCCCTCCGGGGCAGCGTGCGCGGCGAGCGTCGTTCCTTTGGGGGATGCGCGGTTACGAGAGTGATCTCGGCCGCATCGGAGGACGGCAGGGCGAGGCAAATCCGGTCACACGGAAGAAGGTCGCCGACCTCGCGGCACACCCGCCGGAGGATCTCATCGGAGAGCCGGTCCGACCCGCTGCTCGTGCGCAAGTGACCCCGTCGCGCAGGTGTTTTTCGGCGCCGTTCCTCTTACCGCTTTGCGAATATAGGTTTAGCGTAAACCACAGTCAAGATTACGAAAATTAACATTGACTCACAATATGACGGCGATAGATTGTGGCGTTGTTCATATGCAATAACTTGCGAGTTACATATAAGCAACTGGCGACGGATGGCCCGTCAACTCTAGGGAGGGGAGCGATGCGGGGAAATCTGTGGTCGAGGCTTGGGCTGGTGGCCGGGGTGACTGCCGCGACATTCTTGAGCGGCGTTCCGGCCTGGTCGAAGGGCTGGTCGAAGGGGCCGAAGGACGGTGCGCCGGCGCTCTGGATCGCCGCCGACCGCGTGGTCGGCTTCGTGCCGTTCACCGTCGCGCTGTACGGAAAAGTCCGCAGCGCCACCGAGCCGAGTCGTCTGGAGCTGTGCCGCGAGGTGGCGACGCAGGCCGATCTCGCGGACTCACGAAGCGGGCAGGACGACCGCCTGCAGCCGGCGCG
>DAISWT010000471.1:0-1523 GCA_036826235.1 Acidobacteriota bacterium
CTGGCGCTCCTGGTGCAGGGGTGCGTGGAAGATCTCCAGGTCCGTCCCGCCCTGACGATCGTCCCGGCGCTGCTTGCGGGGGCGGCCGTCGCCGCAATGCGTCGGCGGCGGGCGGGGCCATATTCCGCCGGCCGCATGGCGATCGAGGGCACAGACACAAGGCGCCGCCCGCCCGTCGCGCGTTTCGCCGGCGCGACGATCGCGGGGTACTTCTTCACCATGGGTGTTCTCCTGCCCTACTGGGCCCACCGCGAGGCGATCACGGCTCTCGGTCTCGGGCCGTCCGGTCTGCCTCACATGGTGCGGGCAGCCGCCCTCAATCCGCTGCACCCCGACTTTCGGAACGATCTGGCCATGGCGATCCTCAACTCCGGGCCGCTGACCCCGCAGGGATACGCGCGGGCGGCCACCGAACTCCTCGCGGCGCGTCGCCTCAAGCCGATCGACTATCGTTTTCCGCTCCACCTCGCGCGCCTCGAGGCGCGCTTCGCCGCGCGCTTGTTCGACGACACGAAGGCCCGCGAGCGCGCCGCCGCGCTTTACCGGGAGGCCGTGCGACTGGCGCCGCTCGATCCTCGTCCCCGGCTCGAGCTGGCGGGCCACCTTATCGACATGAGACTCCCCGGGGAAGCCCTCCGGGAAGCGCAGCAGGCCCTCGTCCTGGAGCCGAGCTTTGTCCGGGCGAGGGTTCTGGAGGCATCCATCCTGTTGGACATGGGTCGGCGGTCGGAAGCCCGGATCTCCCTCCAAAAGGCCGAAGCGACCCTTCTGGCCCTGGCGGCGTATGTGCCGGACAGCAGCTACGCCCAGGACATCGTCATGGATGCGCGGGACGAGAGAGAGCGGTTGGCGGCTGTTCTGGGTGGCAGCGGACCCTCGGCGAAACCCGCCTGAGGGCTCCGCCGCCCGCCCGTCAAATTGTGGACAAGCCCTCAGGCGGGGACTATATTGACCTTTCGCAAGTCGTTCACACGATTTGAGATGACGGAGTCGGGCGGTGTGCGGGATCTGCGGGGTTTTTGAGTTCGGCGCGAACCAGCGTCCGGTTGAGGAGACCACTCTCATCCGGATGCGGGACACCATGACGCACCGCGGCCCCGATGACGCCGGCACTTACATTTCACCCGATGGCCGCGTGGGATTGGGCCACCGGCGTCTGTCGATCGTCGACCTTTCCCCGGCCGGCCGGCAGCCGATGTCGAACGAGGACGGGAGCGTCTGGATCACCTTCAACGGCGAGATCTACAACCACGCGCGGCTGCGAGTCGACCTCGAGAGGAAGGGACACACCTACCGATCGCGCACCGACACCGAGACCCTGGTGCACCTCTACGAGGAGGAGGGCGCCGATTTCGTGCGCCTTCTGGAGGGGATGTTCGCCATCGGTCTGTGGGACGCGCGCAAGGGAGAGCTCCTCCTGGTGCGCGACCGGATCGGCATCAAGCCGCTGTACTACGCCGTCCTGCCCGGGACGATCCTGTTCGGATCGGAGATCAAGGCGATCCTGGCCCACCCGCGCGTGT
>DAISWT010000472.1:0-1508 GCA_036826235.1 Acidobacteriota bacterium
CGCTGCGCATCGTCGAGGAGGCGGAGAGGCGCGGGGAGCTGAAGCCGGGCATGACGCTTCTCGAGTCCTCGAGCGGGAACACGGGCATCGGCGTGGCGATGGTGGGCGCGGTGAAGGGTTATCCGGTCGTCATCACCATAGCGCAGAAAGTGTCGGTGGAGAGGCGCCAGATCCTGCGGGCGCTGGGGGCCACGATCGTGTTCACGTCCCCGGAGGGGGGGTCCGACGAGGCGTGGGACCTGGCGGATCGCCTGCACGCCGAGAACCCCGGGACGTACTTCCGGATCGGACAATACCTCAACCCGGACAACGTGCGCGCGCACTACGAAGGGACCGCGGAGGAAGTGTGGCGGCAGACGGGGGGGAGGGTCGACTGGCTGGTCCTGACGCTCGGCACCTGCGGGACGCTCGTGGGCATGGCGCGCCGCCTCAAGGAGCGGAACGCGCGGCTCCGTGTCGTTTCGGTCGAGCCGCAGGCGAACCATACCCAGCAGGGCCTGAGGAACATGACCGAATCGCGCGTGCCGGAGATCATGGACTGGTCGCTCGTGGACGAGCGCATGACGGTGAGCGATGAGGACGCCTACCGCACCGCCCGCGACCTGGCGCTGAAGGAGGGGATCTTCGCCGGCATCTCCTCCGGCACGGTGGTGTTCGCGGCCCTAGAAGTCGCCCGGCGGATCAAGACCGGCCACATCGTCACGCTCCTGCCGGACCGAGGCGAGAAGTACCTCAGCACCTCTCTGTTCCCGCGCGGCCCCGATCCGTCCTGAGCGCGACGCGGAGGGTCCCCGTGCCGCCCCGCAGTCTCGTCATCCAGGTCGTCGCCTGCGACACGACCGAAGCGATGCGCCGGGCGTATCTTTCGGCCGACCCGCGCGCGGACGTCGTGGAGCTGCGCTTCGATCAGGTCAGAGACCTGCGACCCGATCGTCTGCTCGGCCTTCCGGGCAAGCCGAAGCTGGTCACCGTGCGCAGCCGCCAGCAGGGAGGCGGCGCCGTGCCCGCGGACCGCGAGCCGATCCTGAGGAAGGCCCTGGACGCGGGGGTGGAGTATCTCGACCTGGAGTTCGGCGGCCGGGATCACCTGCTCCTGAAGGGACCGGGCCGCTCGCGGCGCGTCCTCTCTCACCATGACTTCCAGGGGACGCCCGCCGATCTTCAATCGCTCCACCACGACATGCGCGTCGCGGCGGGCGACGCGCTGTTGAAGATCGCCACGTTCGCCGACACCGCCGGCGACATTCTGAGGCTGCGCGACCTCCTCAGGTCGGCGGAGCCGGGCACCCTGGCCGGCTTCTGCATGGGCCCGAAGGGCTCCGCGAGCCGCGTCCTGGCGCGCTTGTGGGGATCGGCCGCCGTCTACGCGCCGCGGCGCGGCGCACCGGAGAGCGCCCCGGGTCAGATCGCGCTCGAGGATCTGTTCGAGACGTACCGCTTCGATCGCATCTCCCCCTCGACGCGCCTGCTGGGCGTCCTGGGCTCGCCGGTCGGACATTCGCTGTCGC